>JALOPB010000015.1 GCA_025454115.1 Desulfobacterales bacterium
TTCTGAACAGGCGGTCGGCCGCCGTACGCGGGTCCGGGTCGCCGGAGGCCAAATCATACTGCACGGTGACAAGGCCCATCTGAGCCGCCACCCGGGCCACACGCTCATCTACCTCGGCGTAAGGGGCTCTAAAGAGCCGCGCCTGACGGCCGGTGAGCGAATACATAATCACCTGCGTCCACCAAAGCTCCTGCCGTACCCGGTCTTCGGACAGTTCGGCCATGCGTGGATGCAAAAAGGAATGATTCGCCAGCTCGAACTGGCTGCAAGATCCCACATAGCGGGTGGCCTCCGGGTGCTCCGCCATCCATTTTCCTCCTAAAAACAGCGTGGCCGGCGCCTGCTTGGCGACCAGCACCTGGATAAGCCGTTCGTCATAGCCGCTCTTTAGCTTGGTAGCACAGGCATCGAATGTCAAGGCGATGCGCGGCACCTGGTGCGGCCCGCGGTGAACAATCCGCGGCGGAACAGCCGGCAATGCTGGCGGCGGCCGGATTTCAAAAGGCGTTGGAGCATACCGCAACAGATCGGCGGCAGATAATTCATTCGCAGCCGCTCGCATGGTCCGTGCAGCCGGCGGATGGCTGTCATTCAGCAGAGGAATCTGGGCGGCTGCGCCAATCGGATCGGCCCAAAGAATCCACCACCAGAAAACGGAAATCAGGTGAGCCGTCGGAAACACTGCCGTCGGGTTTTTGACCAATTTCATTCGATCGGTATGATGTTCGGATGCCAATGAAAAGCGTTGCTCCGTCTATCGGTCGATAGTATCATGCCGGGGAATTGTTTCAAGCGGGAACCCACTTGTCTCCGAAAGCCATGAAAGACATCCTGTTCGATCTGCGGTCCGATCACTTGGCAGGCCGCCGCAACGGAAGAGTTGCCATTTGTTCAATCCGCCGCGAAGTGTTGGCAGCAGCCATAGAATCGGCCCGGTCTTGCAACGATCATCTCCTGGTTGAGGCCACCGCGAATCAGATCAATCAATTTGGCGGCTACTCCGGGATGACCCCTGCGGCTTTCGCCGCTTACATGGGCCAGTTGGCCGCTTCCATGGGATTCCCGCGCAGCCGCGTTCTGTTGGGGGCTGATCATCTAGGACCTTATGTTTGGCGCAATGAACCCGCTGAGCGCGCGATGAACAAGGCTCTGGAACTGGTTCGTCAATGCGTTTACGCCGGATTCGTCAAAATCCATCTCGACACCGGCTTCGGCTGCATCGATGACCCGCAGCCGGAGCTTCCTCCGGAGACGGCCGCCGAACGAGCCGTTGCCCTCTGCCGAGCGGCCGAAACCGCTGCCGAACATATCCCCGGTAACGATTCACGCCCGTATTATGTGATCGGAATCGAGGTTCCACCTCCCGGCGGCGCCCTGGAAGCCTCTGGGTCGCCCGACGTCACCTCCATCGAGAAATTGCAGGACATCCTCCAGCTTTATGAGGCCCGGTTCAGGGCAGCACGTCTGGATTCGGCGTGGAATCGAGTCATGGCGGTGGTCGTCCAACCCGGGATCGAATTCGGCGACCAGTTGGTCGCTCACTATCGCAGCCAGTGTGCCCGTGCCCTTTCGCTGTTTCACGATCGACTTCCAGCCCATATGATCTATGAGGTTCATTCCACCGATTACCAGACACCGGAGAACCTGGCTCGGATGGTGGCCGACCATTTCATTCTGCTTAAAGTCGGGCCCTGCCTCACCAATTCTTTTCGGGAAGCGGTTTTCGAGTTAGCCCGCATCGAATCCGAGCGGCTCGGTCGACGCCGCAGCGTAAAATTATCCAGCATCCGCGAGGTGCTGGAAACGGTCATGCTGGAAAATCCGTCCGACTGGCAATCCCATTATCGAGGCAGCGAGGAACGTCTGCGTTTCCTGCGATCACACAGCAAGCGCGACCGCATTCGGTACTACTGGAGCCACCCGGCCGTTGCAGGCGCTTTCCAGCTGTTGATGGCCAATCTCAAATCCCACTGGTCTCCGGCATGGATTGAGGCAGATCGCTCAGGCGCATCCAGCCCGCTGCCCTCCGATCAACCACCAAATGACCCCGCCGCCCTGATTCGCCAGCGAATTCAGTCGACCCTTGATCCTTACCTTAAAGCCTGCGCATGAAGGTTTTTCTTGAATCGAAAAAATCATTTCTCTAAAATGAAACCAACTTTATAAATGCCGACTGCAAAGGGTCCTTATCGATGAACCGATGGATCCATTCCTGTCCGGTAGGCGAAGCGGCGATCTCGCCGAACAGCCGGGCGTCGTTGCGCAAGCCCTTCTTGAACCCGGCCGCATAGCCGTATTCCAGCGCTCTTAGCACATACCGGGCGGCATAACTTCGGGCTGCCGCCGGATCACCAACTTGTTCGCTCGACGGCGGAGCTAAAGCGAGCAAATCTATTGATTCCGGCCTGGACAGCAGCCTCCTTAACTGCTTCTGTTGCCGGCCGGCAACAGCGTCCCAGTCCCTCGCCGGCAGTTTTTTCTTTCCTGACACGATGGCCTGCGCCACGCGAAAGGCAATCAACAACGCCGTGGAAGCCGGTGCAAATTCATCCGCCAATCCCAATGAGACGGCTTCCCGGCCGCCAATCGGCTCACCGTTGATGCTCATCTCGGCGGCTTTAGCCGGCCCGACGAGCCTCGGCAGGCGCTGCAGGCCGCCGTACCCTGGTATGATTCCGAGCTTAACCTCTGGTTGGCCGATGTACGCATTTTCCGTGACGATGCGATAATGCGCACTCATCGCCAGCTCGTTTCCGCCTCCGAGGGTGAAACCGTCCAGCAGGGCGATAACCGGAATCTTCAAATTCTCAATTTGGTCGAATAGTCGGATGTTGAGCATCGCAATGGTTTCGATGCGTTGGGCCGTACTGCCGTAAAATTCGGTCACATCGGCGCCGGCGACAAAGGCCCGGCCGGAGCCGCGGATGATCAGCGCCTTCACCGGATGCCCCTGAATGCGGCGGTTTTTTTTGAGACCCGCTACGGCATCCGCAACCTGGCTGATCAGCTCACGATTTAATGCATTGAGCGCCTGCTCTCGGCAAAGCGTCAGGATGGCGATCGTCTCGGCCACATGCACGCTGATGAAGCGCTGGCGATCCGGGTCAGCCTGAATTACCGGCTCACCGAAGTATCCGTTTTCGATCGATGCGATCGTCCGTCCGGCCCGGTCGGCTTGAACCAGGGCAACCCCCTTGGGTTTACCCATGACCCCGTCGAGCATTTTCTGTTGAATCTCCGGAAGCCCATCGAGCGAGGTTACATCGAGGTCTTCCTGCTCCATGACCAACGACTTGTTGGCAAGCAGCCGAACAACCTCCCGGGCCTGCGACGAGCGATACATGTGAGACCCCAGGACAGATAAGTTGTCTGGTCCGAGAGCGACCACATAACCGCACGGCATGTCGTCCGCCTCGTTATAATCGCGCAGCAAAAATGTGCTGTAGTGCAAGGTGCTTTGATCGATTCGTTCAACGATGAAATCAGGGTTGACCCGCGGCCCGAAGATATCCCACACCGCCTTCCCCAGCGATCGAGCGATGGTCATATAATCGCGGCCGTAAGCAGGGTTCGAGTACCCAGTGTCCGTCAACGGATCCGGCATATCTTCCATCAAGCGGAACCGATCCCGATCGATAATGCGGGTATCGACGACGCCCAGTCGGTTGAGCTCACGGATGCCCTCCTGGTCTTTCGAACGCGAGGCGATTACGGCGAGATCGGCGCGGCGCTCCAGAGCCGCTTTCACAAAGCGTTGTGCATAGTCGTCTGCTCCCCAGATCAGTCCTTTTCGCCCGATCGGCAGCTGAATTTCGGAAAAAATATCCCGAGGTGCCTGATTGCGGAAAAGGACCTGCTTTTGTCGCATCCAAACCCATCGGGCATCCAAAACGAACCGCCGCTGGGCGTAATAGAAGGTTTCCTGGTATTCGCCTTTCAACCCCTGGCCGGTCGCACCGAAAAACGCCAGCCGGCCGCCTTCGGCCAGCGCCGAAACCAACAGCGGGAAATTGCGGCCGCCCGTATGCTCAAAAATTTTGTCAACCGGCCGGCCGCCGTTGGCCGCGAAGACGGCCTGCCGGAACGGCTCTGTGTGCGCCTGCCACTGCTCATAGGCGATACCCGCCGGAATAGGCCTGAAAACCGATTCCGGGATGCTGCGGCGGTCGATGAAGTCGTCCGCTATTTTGCGTTCAATCAGTCGTTGGCCCAGCTCCGTATTCGATCCCATCAAAATGACTCGAGCGCCAAGCGCCTTGGCGATTTGAGCACCGGCGAAGCTGGTCCCCTTGCCGCCCCCCATCAACAGCACGGCATCGCCCGGCGCGACCGCCAGACGCTCCACGATCGCCCGATAGGCGGTCCCATAGGTCAACAGCACGGCCGCCAGACGCTCAGGGCTGTGAAGCTTGAGTTCTGCGGAAACCAGGATGGCGCGCTCTTCGTCGACAACGGCGAACTGTGCATGGAAGCCGTCATGCGTTTCATATCCACGAATAATGTTGCGACCGGTCCATGAATCGAGAATGACAGCCTGACCCACCCGCAAGGACTTCACGGCCGCACCGGCATCGACGACGATGCCCAGTGCATCGCTGCCCGGTATGTGCAGGATGGCGCTGTCCCCCCGGCCGAAAACCGGTATCGGCAACCCCAGGCTGGCAAAATTGGTGTTGAAATTCGGCCCGGTGGCAAGGATCGCCACTAGAACCCTTCCGCCGTCTTCAGCATTCAGCCGCGGAGCCGGAACATCGGCAACCTTCAGGAAACGGTTGGGCGGGCCGTATTGGTCCCGGACAATGGTCAGCGCATCCATACGGTCCGGCAGCGGCGAGCAAATACAAGGCGGAGATTTCATCGGCCATTTTGCAGCGGGTGAGTGGGTCATCGGCTTTGCCTCCAGATGGGTGAAGTGAACACCGGGGCTGGCCAGTATGCTTCGGCATGTTAGAGCCAGCCCTTGCGCTTGAAATAGGCGTAGGGCAGAATCGCGGAAACGACCATCAGCAGGATCGCCAGTGGATATCCAAAGGTCCAGGAAAGCTCGGGAATCACCTCAAAATTCATCCCATAGATGCTGGCGATGAGCGTCGGCGGCAAAAATACGACGGCGGCCACCGAGAACAGCTTGATAATCTTGTTCTGCTCAATATTGATCATCCCGAGGGTGGCGTCCAGAATGAAATTGACCTTGCTCGACATGAAAGAGGCGTGATCGGCCAGGGAGGCGAGATCCCGGCTGATCTCTTTTAGGGTTTCGCGGATGGCAGCGACCTGTGGATGTTGGGCGACGGCCTGGTTGAGGTAGATGGCCATGCGGCTGACGCTGACCAGGCTTTCACGCAGGATCGACACATGGTTTCCCTCGATGCCGATGTCTTTGATGGTTTCCTGCAGGTTGATCTGCTGCGTTTCCCGATGCCCGTTTGCGCTGAAGACGGCTCGTGAGATACGCTCCACTTCAGCGCTGTGCATTTCCAGAATGTCGGCCATGCGGTCGATAATGGCCTCAAGAAGTCCGATCATCAAGTCCGTGCTGGACGAATAGCTGTTGGCGGGTTTCTGTATCCGAGCCGCAAAGCTGTCGAACGGTTTGGGATTCATATAACGGACCGTGACGAGATAGGCTTCCGAAAGAATGAAGGTGATGGCCGACGATTCCAGACTGTCATGCTCAGGGCTGGTGACGGCCGTCGCCGTCATGAAGTAGGTGCCGTTTTCCTGGTACAGACGGCTGCTGGCCTCGATCTCCTGCATTTCTGCGCGAGTGGGGATTTCAATCGAGAGAAATTCCTGCACCCGGATGACCTCCTCGGCACTGGGTGAAATCAGATCCACCCATAGATCCCGGGACGGAAGCCCCTGTCGACGCCAGGAGTCCAACACCCAAAGCGCATCGGTTCGGTAAAACAACTTGATCATGGGTTGAACCGCCTTTCCATACAATGGATCCGGCCGGTGGTGAAAAAGTCTTCCGTCAGCTTTAATGAACTCCCCGGATTGGTTTCAGCATCGCCAACTCTGTTCGCAAGGTGCAAAAGCGGAGGATTGACTGGATGAAATGAGGGATTGGAGGCGGCATCCGGATTCGAACCGGAGAATAGTGGTTTTGCAGACCACTGCCTTCCCACTTGGCTATGCCGCCTCAAAAAAAAATGGAGCGGGAAACGGGATTTGAACCCGCGACTTCGACCTTGGCAAGGTCGCACTCTACCACTGAGTTATTCCCGCTCGATTGAACTTGGAATATTTAACGACTTCTCTTTTTTTTGTCAACCCCAAAACTCGGGTTCAAACCAATCTCTTAAACTTGATGAAATAGTCGACTCCGGACCAGACGGTGAACCCCAAGGCAACCCAGATCAGGGTCTGGCCGATCGCCTGGCAATCAAGCCCCAGCAACGGGTAGTGGATCATCAAGGGAATGATCGCCGCGATCTGGAATCCGGTCTTAAGTTTCCCCAGACGCGAAGCGGAGATGTCTACCCCCTTGCCGGCGATTACGCTACGCAGGCCGGTAATGGCAAGCTCGCGGCCGACAATGACGCAAACGATCCAGGCTGGCACCCAGCCGTGAGCAGCCAGCATGATGAATGCCGATGAGGTCAGCAATTTGTCGGCGACCGGATCCAGGGCCTTTCCCAAAAAAGTCACTTTGCCCTGACGACGCGCCAGAAATCCGTCCAGATAGTCGGTGAAAGCCGCACCGCTGAACATCAGCGCCGCGATGAAAACCATGATTTGGCTGGATGGAAACGAGAAGAGCGCCAGGATCAGCGGAATGGTCGCGATGCGGATGAGCGTGAGCCCATTCGGGTGGTTAGCGGTGTTTCGCAGCCGGCTCCAGATGTGCGCACGCATCCCACGAGTTTCAGAACTCGTACGAGTCCCGCCCTCCGTCGCATCGATCGCCGTGCCCGGCTCGGATGCTCCGGACATCCGGTTTTGCGAATAGTGCATTTGTTCCATGACGGCCGGTTACGCTGCCGGCGGGGAGTTGGCGGCAAGGTATTTGTCGCGGCACTCCCGGCTGCAAAAGAAAAGGTCCCGATCGGCATGGCGGGCGCTTACGCCATCACGCCGAGGAAAATAAGTGCCGCATTGCGGGTCCTTGATCATCACGTCATCGATTCGGTCGGGCATACGGCCGTCCACATGGCCGGAACGCAACTTGTCGCGCGCCCACCGCTTGACAACCCGGTAGCCCACATACCCCAACAATGCGAGAATGAGAATCCTGATCATTACAACGGCACCACCTGCTGCCCATGTTCATCCAGCTCCGATAAAAGCCGGTGTAGAGCCTTCCCCAGGAGGGGATGGATGATATGGGGGTCTATATCACACAACGGCTGTAAAACAAAGCGTCGACAGTGCATGCGGGGGTGAGGCAAATGAAGCCGGGGGTGTTCGACGATCAGCTGATCGTACATCACCAGGTCGAGATCAAGGATGCGCGGCCCGAAGCGGACACGGTCAGGTGGTCGCCCGGCTTCGCGTTCGACCGCCTGAAGTCGGTCCAGCAGCTCAAACGCCCCCAGCTCGCTTTCGATCCGAACGGCACCGTTGACAAACCAACTCTGCTCCGTAAAATCCACAGGCTCGGTCCGGTAGAAGCGCGATCGCCCTGTAATCCGAATCCCCTCGTTCGCCGCCAGAAATGCAATTCCGCTGAGACAGTTTTGAAGTTTGTCTCCCAGATTGCTTCCAATCGAAACATAAGCGATGGAATGTTCCACCATGGCTGTCGGTCTCAACGCCAGGCTTCTGGGCTGAGCGCTCCCGAATAGATGAAGCGAGCCTCCCCCTCCTGAAAGACGTCATGGAACCGACCGTCGCGGGTCTGAAAAGAGACGCTCAGCGTTTCACCGCTGTGCGTGCGCACCGGAACCGGCGACGCTAAGCCAAACCGTTCCGCCGCAATCAGTGCGGCGGCCACCGCGCCGGTTCCACAGGACAAGGTCTCCCCTTCCACGCCGCGCTCGTAAGTGCGGATGGCGATCCCGCCGGTGCGGGGGTCGAGGCAAATAAAATTGACATTGGTACCATCGGGGGCAAACTGCGGGTGATACCTAATTTCACGCCCGAACGCTGCCAGGTCCACATCGTCGATAGCCGATGCGACCACCACCACATGTGGAACGCCGGTGTTAATACGGTTCACGGTAAGAGCCGTTTCGGAGATCGCGATGGACAACTCCCGTTCTAGGCTGTGCGGGTCGGGCATCCGGACTTTGACCTGCCTGCCGTTCACCTGCGCCGCCACCAGCCCGGCTCCGGTTTCGAACCGCAGGTCCCTGCCGCAGATTCCCTGCCGATAAGCGAAGCGCGCAGCACAGCGCGCTCCGTTGCCGCACATATCCGCTCCGCTGCCGTCGGCGTTGAAGAACCGCCAGCGAAAATCGGCCGTCGGGGACGACTCGATCAGAATAACGCCGTCCGCTCCCACGGAAAGCCGCCGCCGGCAGACTCCGGCGATGAAACGGTTCAAAACGGACTCATCCAATCCGCCCAAGCGGTGGTCGATGAGAATGAAATCGTTGCCGCTTGCGCTCATCTTGACGAAAGCGACCTGGTCCATTGAAATCGGTGTCATGCCACCGCCCGTGGATCTCAGTACGTCACCGCGACGACATTGGAGTCTTTACCCGCCATGTCGTCGACCGTGACGACCTGTAATTTATAGCTGTGTTTGAAGCCCGGTTCAAGCGTATCCTGGAACCGCATGTGACGGCCGGTTGGTTTACCGGAAGCCGAAATATCCGCGATCACTTGGAAGGCCATGGGGCAGGTGCTGCATTCAATCTCGTCCGTGGCCTGCCGGGCGCGCAGCACTTTAAAACTGGCCGGTGCACTTTCTTTTGCGGGATCGAAAGCGGGCACGCGCCAACCGAGAAAGATGTCGCCACCCTGGACCTCATACGTCAGGTCGCTCACCGCCGGAGGCGGAAACACCCCGGGTCGAATCGGCGGAAGTTTGCGTCCGCAGCCGTTCGTGCTCCCCAAGAGAAAGAATCCGATGCAGGCAGCAGCAACCCATCCGGCCGCCTGACGGGGTTGGCTCATCCGCATCGTTCACTCCAGCCGCTGCTCGGCTGCCTGAATGGCCGCCAGCACCGCGCATGCAGCCGTGCCGCCGGGTCCGGCGCGCCGGTTGACGGTTTCCCGTGCGTTCAGGTAGCCGAAGATGTCCTCCTGGATTAACGGTGAACACGTTTGCAGTTCGGCCAGCGACAGTTCGTGCAGTTCCCTGCCCCGATCCAGCCCCAGACGCACCGCCTGACCGACGCAGTGATGTGCCTCTCTAAACGGCAGCCCCTGCCGAACGAGATAGTCGGCCAGATCGGTGGCGTTTAGGTAGCCGGTCGATGCAGCCTGTTCCATGCGCCGTGACTGAATCCGAATATTCGGCAGCATCTGCGAATAAACCTCAATGCAGGCGGTCAGTGTGTCCACAGCGTCAAACAGCGCGACTTTGTCTTCCTGCAGATCGCGGTTATAGGATAGCGGCAGCGCCTTCATCAAGGTCAGCATCGCCACCAGATGTCCGAACATGCGCCCGGCCTTACCTCGCACCAGCTCCGGCACATCCGGGTTTTTCTTCTGGGGCATGATGCTGCTGCCTGTCGCAAAGTCGTCCGGCAGTTCAATGAATCCGAACTCGGTCGTGGACCATAGAATCATCTCTTCGGACAATCGGCTCAAATGCATCATGCAAAGCCCGGCTGACGATAGAAACTCGATGATAAAATCGCGGTCTGAGACAGCGTCCAGGCTATTGGCGCTGATCGCCGGGAATTCCAGCAGCTCGGCGACGTAAGCGCGATCGATGGGGAACGGCGTGCCGGCCAGCGCGGCGCTGCCAAGCGGCATCACGTTGGTGCGCACCCGACACGCGCCCAGCCGCTGCGCATCACGGTGGAACATCTCGACGTAGGCCATGAAATGATGCGCCAGCAGCACCGGCTGAGCGCGCTGCAGATGGGTGTAACCCGGAATCAAGACATCGATGTGGGTTCTGGCAAGATGGATCAGCACCCGCTGCAGTCCGTCCAGCCGGCGGATGAGGTCGGTCAATGCATCGCGCAGGTACATGCGCACGTCGAGCGCCACCTGATCGTTACGGCTGCGGGCGGTGTGCAGTTTCTGTGCCGCGCGGCCCACGATTTCGAACAAACGCGACTCGATGTGCATATGGATATCTTCAAGCTGGTCGCTGAACGGGAAGCTCGCAGCCTCGATCTCTTGTCGGATCTGATTCAGGCCTTGGACGATTTGGTCACGGTCTTCTTCCGAGATGATTCCGGTCCTGGCCAGCATTCGGCAGTGCGCAATGCTGCCCTCGATGTCGTATCGATAAAGCCGCTGGTCGACATCGATGGATGCGGTAAATCGATCGACGACTTCCGCCGTTTTTGCGGTGAAACGGCCTTTCCAAAGTTTTTCAGCCATGATGGGTATCCCGCCGAAACGTGCGTTAAGCGTCCAGGATCTCATCCAGGCAGGCGATCAGGGCGTCGATTTCCTCCTCACGGATGATCAGCGGCGGAACGAATCGCAGAATGTTGCCTTGGACGCAGTTGATTAAAAAACCTTTTTCCATACATTTCAGTACAAAGGGCTCTCCGTCAACGCTGAGCCGAATGCCCAGCAGCAGCCCCATCCCGCGCACGTCGGCAATCATCGCATGCCGCTGCTTGAGCCACTCGAGTCGCGAGTGGAAATAAACGGAAACGCGCCGGCAGTGGTCGACGATTCCATCGGCCTCCATCACCCGGCAGACTTCCAATGCAGCCGCCGACACGATGGGAGTGCCACCGAACGTGGAAGCGTGAGCCCCCGGACCGAAGGCCGCAGCGACCTGCTCGCGGGCAAGCATGGCCCCCATCGGCAGCCCGTTCGCCAAGGCCTTGGCCAGCGTCATGATATCGGGTGTGATTCCGAATTGTTCGTAGGCGAAAAGCGTTCCGGTGCGACCCATGCCGGTCTGGATTTCATCAAAGATCAACAGCAGGCCGGTCTCGTCGCAAAGTGCACGCACCTGCTTTAAGAATTCGGGGGCCGGGCACCGCACCCCCCCCTCTCCCTGAATGGGCTCAAGCAGAACCGCACACGTTTCCGGTCCGATCCGCGCGCGAATGGCTGCAACGTCGTCAAAAGGCACAAAATCAAAGCCATCGAGCAGCGGATCGAATCCAAGCTTGACTTTCTCCTGCCCGGTGGCCGACAGCGTCGCCATGGTGCGGCCGTGGAACGATTGTTCCATGCTGATGATTCGGTAACGTTGTCCCTGGCCCGCTTCGTTGAAATATTTACGAGCCAGCTTGATGGCCGCTTCATTCGCTTCGGCGCCGCTGTTGCAGAAGAACACCCGATCGGCAAAACTATGCGCCGTCAGCCAGGCGGCCAAGTCCTTCTGGGGCAGGGTGTAGAAAAGGTTGGATACATGCCAGAGGGTTCGCGCCTGAATGGCCAGCGCCTCGATGATCTTCGGATGGGCATGGCCGAGATTGCAGACGGCGATCCCGGCGACAAAATCCGTGTAACGTTTGCCGTTTTCATCCCATAGCGTGCACCCGCTGCCCCGGGTGAGTACCAGCGGAAAGCGTTTGTAGGTTTTCGCGATCACATCGTTGGCCTGCGCGATGGTTGCACTTTCCATTTTCCAGCCTCCCGATTGCATCCTAAGAAACGGTTTGATCCCTTCGAAGCCGATTCGATCGAAACCCCCGGATGCCCGGTGGGCTCCGGTGCATTTCAAGCGTCACAGAATGTAGCGACTCAAATCCTCATTGCGAATGATTCCATTCAAGCGCGCCTCCACATAAGGTGGATCTACGACCATCCGCTTCTCGGCCGTATCCGGCGCCTCAAACAGGACCGTTTCAAGCAGGCGCTCCATAAGGGTGTGCAACCGCCGCGCTCCGATGTTCTCGGTGCGATTGTTCACCTCCTCCGCCAGCCGTGCCAGCTCGGCGACGGCTTCCGGCGTAAACACGATCTCCAGTCCCTCGGTTTGCAGGAGTGCGGCGTACTGAGTCAGCAAGGCGTTTTTGGGCTCCGTCAAAATCCGAACGAACTCCTCACGCCCCAGGGCCGTCAGCTCGACGCGAATGGGGAAACGGCCCTGCAACTCCGGAATCAGATCGGATGGTTTCACGGTGTGAAAGGCGCCCGAGGCGATGAACAAGATGTGGTCGGTCTTGACCGGGCCGTACTTGGTGGTGACGGTGCAGCCTTCGACCACCGGCAGGAGGTCCCGCTGGACGCCCTCGCGCGACACGTCTGGGCCGTGGGAAGCTCCCTTGGCCACGATTTTGTCGATCTCGTCGATGAAAATGATTCCGGACTGCTCGACGCGCTCGATGGCCTGTTTCACAATTTTGTCGATATCCACCAGGCCTTGGGCTTCCTCCTGAGCCAGTACATCCAGTGCCTCGGGCACTTTCAGTCGCCGGCGCTTGACGCCCTTGGGAAAGAGCCCCCCGAGCATGTCTTTGAAGTTGATACCCAGTTCCTCCATACCCACATTGGAAAAAATCTCCACCATGGGAACCTGGCGGTCGGAGGTTTCGACATCGACATAGCGGCTGTCGAGTTTTCCCTGCCTTAATAGACTCCGCAACTTTTCGCGCGTGGAGGAGGCTTCCGCGCCGGCCGCGGGCATCACTTCGATCGAATGCGCCTCTATCTCGGCTCCGGTTCGAAGCGCCGGAGGCGGCCCGGACTTGGGCAGCAGCAGGTCCAACATACGGTCTTCGGCCAACTGGTGGGCCTTGTCTCGAACCGCTTCCTGTTCGCGGGCTTTGCCGAGCGTCACCGTGATTTCGAGGAGGTCCCGCACCATGGATTCCACATCCCGCCCGACATAGCCCACCTCGGTGAACTTGGAAGCCTCCACTTTATAGAACGGCGATTCGGTCAGGATCGCCAGGCGCCGGGCGATTTCCGTCTTGCCCACGCCGGTCGGGCCGATCAGAATAATGTTCTTGGGTGCAATTTCATTGCGCAGGTCGGGAGAGACCTGCTGGCGCCGCCAGCGGTTGCGCAAGGCCACCGCGACCGCGCGCTTGGCTTGATGTTGACCGACGATGTATTTGTCGAGTTCCGTGACAATCTCGGCCGGTTTTAAGTTTTTCATATTTCTTCCACAGTGATGACATCATTCGTATAAACACAAATGCCGGCGGCAATCCGCAGGGCTTCCTCTGCAATCCGGCGGGCGTCTAGCTCGGTGTGCCGCATCAGGGCAACGGCGGCGGACTGAGCGGCCGTTCCGCCGGAGCCGATACCGATCACCGCCTCGTCCGGCTCGATCACGTCGCCGTTGCCCGAAAGCAAGTACATCCGCTCGCCGTCGGCGGCGACCATGACGGCCTCCAGCCGTCGGAGTGCCTTGTCCGTTCGCCAATCGCGGGCCAGTTCGGCGGCAGCCCGCGTCAAGTTTCCGTTGAAGCGCTCCAGCTTTTCCTGCAGGCGTTCCGTCAGGCTCAATGCGTCGGCCGTCGCGCCGGCAAATCCCACGATGATGGCGTCATTGTAAATCCGTCGCACTTTGCGAGCGTGGTGTTTCACCACGTTTTCGTTCATCGTAACCTGGCCGTCGCCGGCGACCGCGGTCCGTCCCCGGTGCCGTAAAGCCAGAATGGTGGTTCCATGACAAATCGTCATATCGTCAATCCGATCGAAAGCGTTTCATGAACCATCTGCGTAGAACCGCCGTCGCAATTCGAAGCGGTCGTTATTTCCGAGGATGTGCCCGGTCATAGGTATCCATCAGCCGGTCAATGCTGACGTGGGTATACTTCTGGGTCGTGGACAAATTTTGGTGCCCGAGCATTTCCTGCACGCCCCGCAGGTCGGCTCCGGCATCGAGCAGATGCGTCGCGAACGTGTGTCTCAGCGTGTGGGGAGACACCGGGGTCAAGATACCGCAGGCCGTCACGATTTTCTTGAGGATGCGCGCGATGGAACGAGTGGTCAATCGCCGCCCCTGCAGATTCAGAAACAACGGGCCGTTGGGCATCGTCCCGATGCCGGTTTGGGCCTTGAGCATCAGGCGGTACGCATCGATGAATTCGATGGCGGTGCGGCCGATCGGCACCAGCCGCTCCCGGTCGCCTTTTCCGAGGACTTTCAGCGTTCCGGCGGCAGCATCCAGATCCACCACGTTCAGTCCCGCCAGTTCCGAGACACGCAGCCCACAGGAATAAAGCGTCTCGAATATCGCGCGGTTTCGCGTTGCCTGGAGACTGTCCGTCTCGATGGACTCCAACAAACGGAACACCGCGTCCACCGAGAGATAGACCGGCAGGGTCTTTTCGCGCCGAGGGGTCAAAATGCCTTCCACGGGGTTGAGTTCGACCAAACCTTTTCGCACCAGAAACTTGAAAAAGCTGCGTAGAGTGGAAAGCTTACGGGCGATGCTGGATTTCTGGTTCCTCTGATGAAGATACCCAAGATAGCTGCGGATCATCGCCGCTGTGACCTGCCCGGGGGCGATGGCCCCATCGAATTCTGGCCGGCGCGGTTCAGGCGCGGCGTTTGGTTCGTGCAGGTATCGGCTGAACTCCTCCAAGTCGCGGGTATAGGCCCGACAGGTATGCACCGAGTAACCTTTTTCAGCAGGCAGGGCTTCGACAAATGACCGCACGGCATCCATCAGCGGCGATGTACTCGACATGTCGGTTTCCTCTCACCAGCGGATCAATTCCTCGATCTCTCCCCAAGAGGAGACCTCGATGAAAGGGTGGGGAGACCGGTTCCACGGCTGGGCGAATAGTACGGGGGTGATCCCGACCGCGTTCAGCGTCAAGCAGGTCTCCAGTCGATCTTCGACAAAATGCGTGATGCGGCGTTTCTGTAGCACTTCGGCTTTTCCGTCAAATGAGCCAGTGGTCACGATTTCCGTGCCGTCCACGTCGGCCGGCAGCAAATGCCGGATGAATTCGCCGATCGGACCGAGATAGGGCCGAGCGGTTACCAGCAGCAACTGCCCGCTCCGGCGTGCCAACCGCTCCAACACGTTCGGTGCACCGGGAATGGGATGCAGCGGCGCCTGGTAGCCTCCGTCGAGGATTTGAGCGAGGATCGAATCGATTACGGCATGGTCAATGTCGACGCAGTCCGCCAAATTGTAACAATGCAGGTCTTCATACCGTAACCCGTTGATGGCGAACTCGTCGCGCGCGATATCGAGAAACAGCGTCATCGTATCGGCAATGACCCCGTCGATGTCGAAGGCAATGGATTCGGGAGCGATGATGCCTGCCGGCACCCGCGCCGCATTGAGCAGGTTGCGACCGGTCATGGGGCGTTCATGCGGCGGCACGACGGGTTTTATGCTTGAGTCGGGAAATTTGGCGTCGGCAAATCGCAGCCTGTTTACGGTCTTGGGCCTCAATGGCGGCGATGCGTCTGGCCTGGATGGCACTCATGCGCGGATCCTTTCGCTGCTGGGCGTTGAAAAGCACGAACGGAGGCCCGTAAGCCCCCGCTTGAACATGCGTGCGGTGTCGTCGGTATCTATCGACCGGCACGGCCGGTGGTCGTCGTACAGCGCCCCGTTTCTTAAACTATTTCTTTTTACGATGTCAATAGCCAAGCACCGGTCCGTCAGGCTATCCGCTTTCCGGCGGCGATGAGGACTTCCGATTTTGAAAAAACGGCTTAAAAAGCTCGATCGGGATGGGAAAAAAGGTGGTGGAGTTACTCTCCGCCGCCATCTCGCGCATGGTCTGAAGGTAGCGTAACTGCAACGCCACGGGATGCTCTTCGATGATGCCGGATGCTTCGGCAAGCTTGGCGGCCGCTTGGAACTCGCCCTCGGCGTTGATCACCTTGGCCCTGCGCTCGCGCTCGGCCTCAGCCTGACGGGCAATCGCCCGCTGCATCTCCTGAGGCAGATCGATTTGCTTGAGTTCGACCGTGGTAACCTTGATGCCCCATGGGTCTGTATGGGTGTCCAGAATCTCCTGAAGTTTGGCATTGATTTTCTCGCGTTCAGAAAGCAGGTCGTCCAGTTCGGCCTGGCCGCAGACGCTGCGCAAGGTGGTTTGAGCCAGCTGGGACATGGCGTAGGCGTAATTCTCGACCTCCACGATGGCTTTCACCGGGTCGATCACGCGAAAATAGAGCACCGCATTGACCTTGACCGACACGTTGTCGCGCGTGATAACGTCCTGTGGGTCGACGTCCAGCGCCACCAACCGCAGGCTGACCCTGATCAGCCGGTCGATGACGGGAATCAGGATAATCAGACCGGGCCCCTTGGCCGCTATAACCCGTCCGAGCCGAAAAATAACACCCCGTTCGTATTCATTGAGAATCTTGAGGGCGGCGGATAGAAAAAAAACGAGCAGCAGCACCCCGGCTATCAGCGCGTACATGGCGACCTCCTGCATGGTCGGTTTCCTCTTGTAAGATCAGGTTTCTCAATTCACTCTAACTGACGAAGATGCGCGCCCTTCTGAACATCCATCCTGTCACGATCTGCGGCGTGGAATCGGGTTATGAGCCAAGCCGCTCGGCATCCGCCGGTTCCACGTCGAGCTTCAGCCCGGTCACTTTGATCACGCGCACCCGCGCGCCGGCCTTGACATGAGTTCGGCTGACCGCATTCCAGAGTTCGCCGTGCACAAAAACTTTACCTTCCGGATCCAGTGCCTTTTTCACGAGGCCGATTTCGCCCACCAAACCCGCCGATCCCGTCGTGGGTTTTGACCGCTGCGCGCGAAAGACCACCCAGGCCAGTGCCGTGAAAAATGCCGAAATCACCAGCAGCGTCGGCAACAGCACCTGCCAGGCCAGACGGTCTTCGGGGGCTTCAGCCTCAAAGAGCATCAACGATCCCAGCAGCAGCGAGATGGTACCGGCTACGCTCAGCAATCCGTAACTCGTCAGTTTCATCTCAAGGATGAAGAAAATGACAGCCAGCGCAATCAGAAGGATCCCCGCAAAGTTGACCGGCAATGTCTGCAGGGCGAAGAAGGCCAGCACCAGGCAGATACCCCCCACGACTCCCGGAAAAATCGCCCCTGGATGAGACAGCTCGAAATAAATACCGGCCAGCCCGATCATCAGCAACAGATAGGCGATGTTGGGGTTGCTGACCGCCCGAAGGATCTTCGTCCGCAGCCCTTCCTCGATTCGGGTCTTACGCGAGTGGTCGAGCGCGAGCGTTCCCTTGCCGGCCAGACGGCGGCCATTGATCTGGCGGACGAGATCGTCGATGTCTTGGGCGATCAGGTCGATCACGCCATCCGCCAACGCCTCGGTTTCAGTGGCAGAGGCACTCTCGCGAATGGCTCTCTCCACCCACTGCGCATTACGGCCGCGCCGCTCGGCCACGCTCCGGGCATGGGCAACCATGTCGTTGACCACTTTATCGGATAGTTTACCCTCAATGGTCTGGCCGCCCGCCCCCACCGGGTGCGCGGCGCCGATGTTGGTGCCGGGTGCCATGGCGGCGATATCGGCCGCCATGGTGATCATCACTCCAGCGGAAGCCGCCCGGGCGCCGCTGGGGGCGACATACACCACCACCGGCAACGGGCAGGCCAGAAGATCCTGGACGATCGTGCGCATGGACTCCGCCAGCCCGCCGGGCGTGTCCAGTTCGATGATGACGCAGCCTGCGCCTTCGGCTTCGGCCTTCTTGAGGCCGGTATGAATGAACTCCGCCGTCCCCGGGCTGATGGCGTCGGAGACGCTCAAGATGTAAACATCGCCGACGGCACCCAAGGCCTGCGCAGCCCCGATGGCCATCAGGGTCGCGAAGGCACATGCAGCGATCTTATAATTGGCGGATCTGGAGCGAACCATTAGACCCCGTATGGAAATTCTTTCATCAACAGCTTCATGTCCTCCCAGACCTCGCGCTTCTTTTCGGGATTGCGCAGCAGGTAAGCCGGGTGGAAAGTGGGCATTATCCGGATCCCTTCGTAATCCAGGAAACGGCCCCGCAGCCGTGAAATGGGCTCTGAGTTGCCCAGCAGCGCATGGGCGGCACATCCTCCCAGTGTGCAGATGAACAGGGGACGGATCGCAGCGATCTGGCGTCGCAAGAACGGCAAACAGGTCTCGATTTCATCGGCTTCCGGCAACCGATTGCCCGGCGGCCGGCACTTGACCACGTTGGCGATGTAGACGTCCGACCGACGCAGCCGGATGGCATCGATGATGCGGTTGAGCAGCTGTCCGGCCGCGCCCACGAAAGGCTCTCCGGCCAGATCTTCATCCTGGCCGGGGCCCTCGCCGATGAACATCAGCCGGGCCTTTGGGTTGCCGCAGCCGAACACGATGTGCGTCCGGCTACGGCATAGCTTGCAGCGCTGGCAGTCGCCGAGATGCGTGCGAATGTCCTCAAGGGTTTCGCTGCCGGCGACGGGTGCATTTCCAGATCCTTGGCCCCAGACGTTCAGCGCGTCCAGGCTCTCCGACGAGCAGCCCACTTCCTGGATGCCGGCGGCTTTCATCTGCCGTAGCGTGCGGGTCAGTTCGTCGAGAATCGTAATGAATCCGTTTCGGATGACCATGGCGATGCCGCCGGCCGCACCCGCCTACTTCGGCGGCAGGTTATCGATCGTCTCGTTCATCGGAACGACCCACACATCGGCAAACGTCTCGAGATCGCCGTCCTCGATGGCGATGACGGCCATTCGGTTGCCTTTCTGGAAAATCATGAGCGACTGCGGTGACCGGAACTGGCTGATCGGACGCCAGCCCTCGTTGGCCATATTGTTTTGAAAATAGCGCATGAGGGAGGCGGGCTCCACCCGGCCGGAAAGGCGCAGCAGACCGGCGCTCATGCCCTCCCGGCGGTAAATCATCGAAGATTCTTTGGCGATGTCCATTTCCCGCGGAATCAGCACGTCGTCAAACTCGCGAACGTCGGGCAGCCGCTTCTGGGCCGTTTCAGGCTTGGCCGGCCCCTTGTCGAACATGGCGCAGGAAGCCGTCATCAGCAATAGCGGCACCACCGTCACAAGCCAGATCATCTTTCTGCGGATTGTCATGGAATGATGTCCTCCTTTCTGCTCTCTATGCGCAATGAGATTATTCGAAAATGTTCGACGACACAACTCTTTTCTGGAGTTGAAATGCCGCCAGCAGCTAGCGCCAATTCAATTGCGGTGCGCCGGCCGTCATGGTACAAGGCACTCACTACCTGGGTGGCGGTACTTCGACCGGGAAGTGGAGTGAAATTCGAATTCCAGCGCTTTTCCTTACCATCCTGTCACGAGCAGAGAAAGGACGTTCATCGAACATGACCCCAATTCCAGGAGCGGTATTCCACCGGGTGTTGGACAGAGAGCTTCCATTGGCCCGGCGGTCACACGGTGCATGGATCGAAACGTCGAACGGCAAGCGCTATCTGGACGCCAGCGGCGGTGCGGTGGTGGTCAATGTCGGCCACGGCCGCGAGGAGATCGCCCGGGCCGTATACGAACAGATGAAGGCCCTGTCCTACGTGCACCCGACGATGTTTGCCTCTTCAGCGGTGGAGGATCTTGCCGGTGCGTTGGCAAAGCACACCCCCGGCGGACTGGATCGTTTCTATTTCATGTCCTCCGGCTCGGAGGCGGTCGAGACCGCTATCAAGTTGGCCCGTCAGATCCAGATCGCGCGTGGCAACCCCGACCGCCAGGTGCTGATCGCACGTTGGAAGTCCTACCACGGGCTGACCATGGGAGCGCTGGCTGCTGCCGGCCGGACGTCATTTCGGCTGCCGTTTTATCCCATGCTGCGAGACGCTGTACACATTCCGCCGCCTTACTGCCTGCGATGCTCCTATGGCCTCGCCTTTCCGGCCTGCCGCCTGCGCTGCGCGCTGGCCCTGGATGAGACCCTTCAGAACATCGGGCCGGCGGCGGTATCCGCCTTCATCGCCGAAACCGTGGGCGGCGCCAGCATCGCTGTCTGTCCACCGCCCGAAGGGTACTGGCCCCTGGTCCGGGAGATTTGCGATCGCCACGGAGTCCTGCTGATCATGGACGAAGTCATGTGTGGGATGGGTCGTACCGGGAAATGGTTTGCCGCCGAGCATTACGAGACGCTGCCCGACATCCTGGTGCTGGGAAAAGGACTTTCGGGCGGAACCCTCGCGCTTTCGGCCGTAGCAACGACCACCGACCTGATGGAGACGGTGCGCGCCAACGGTGGCAACTTCGTCCATGGCGGAACATTCAGCCACAACGGCATCGCCTGTGCGGCCGGCCTGGCCGCCGTGAAAATTCTGGAGCGCGAGCAGCTCGTCGACCGCGCCGCCCGACTGGGGCGCTGGATCGGCCAACGACTAAACGAATCACTGGCAGACTCGCCCCATGTGGGCGACATCCGCGGCCTCGGCATGATGTGGGGAGTCGAGTTCGTCTCCGACCGGGGAACCCTTGCGCCGTTTCCCCGATCGGCGAAAGTCACTGAAAAACTCTGGCAGAAGCTCTTCGAGCAGGGTGTTCTTCTCTACAAATCGATCGGCATGGCCGGCGCCGACGGCGACGGCCTTATCATATCCCCGCCGTTTGTGATCACGGAAGAGGAAATCAACCGGGTAGCGGATAGCCTACGCACGGTCCTGCGCTGCGTTTTAGGCGCCTGAGTCAACGTGAATGACCTGACGCCTGTTTGGCTCCTTTAGAAGCCTTGGCTTTTTTAGGAGCTGGCTTGGCCGCAGTTGTTTTTTCCTGATGCAGTGTTTTCTCCCATTGCCGGCGGTTTTGGATTCGTCCCTGGAGCTCCAGCGATGTTTGAGCCTCTTCACCATCCTGCCACCGAATTACCATATCGTCTTTTGCAATGGAGAGCACC
Organism: Desulfobacterales bacterium; assembly: GCA_025454115.1. Lineage (GTDB taxonomy): Bacteria > Desulfobacterota > Desulfobacteria > Desulfobacterales > SpSt-501 > SpSt-501. Next base: position 20,809 of record JALOPB010000015.1, read on the forward strand.
AGAAACATTCCTTTTTCATTTTCATACGTCTCGCCGACAGTAAATTCGAATGCATATGCCGGATCCATTTTCCCTCCAATGGTACAGCTGACGGGGAAAACCCAAGTCCGGTGAAAAAGTAGTTAGGGCGCAGCACCCCTCCTTTAATCCCAGAGGGGTGCCGACGTTGGCGTGGAGATTTAGGCTGCCTTTACGTTGGCCGCAGACTTGCCCTTCGGCCCGTCTTGAACATCAAAACTGACGTATCTTGGATAGCGCTGAAATGAACGAACACGTCGCTTCCGTTTTCAGCCTCGATAAAGCCGAAGCCCTTACGCTCATTAAACCATTTGACTTTTCCTTGCATGGTCGCTTTCATCCTCCCTTCATGAATTTTCTAAAGTCGGATTATTGCGACGGCATAAAAAAGCCACCGCACTTTGAAGGGTGTGGTGGCTAAGCCCTACACTGCAAAATGTTTTTTTGATCCAACTTTAAAGGCAGTCGTTTCCCGCAGGGGATTTTATTGACGCCATCTTGATTGGCAGAGTAAGCCTATTATTATTTCGTGTCAACATAATAATTTACGCTGCGCATCCGAATCCGAAAAAGCATCGTTCTTACGCGCGGTGTTTTCCGTGTCGGCCAGTCGGTTGGCCTTGAATCAGCGCAGTGCATAGAGCACGTTGGGCCACGTGAAGGCGACTGCCCGTTGCCAGAGTTCAACGCGCGTTTTTCACCACGATTCGTTTTCCGAAAAAGAACCAGCTATCAAGGTCAATGACGATCGGCTGGTCCGTTGCAGCCGGGCATATCGAAAGTGACCGCCACACGGTGATGTCGTTAATCGCAACCTTCTCGAAGTGATCAGCTCCGTTGATCACGGGTTTCCCCATGCGGACCGCAGGGATTTGTCGGCGGCTGCATCAGCTCGAAAGCGTTTTCGAAAATAGTGTCAGATTTCCACCGCGCTCGGCAATGTAGACGGCTGCTTTGGCTGTTACATGGATCATGTT
>JALOPB010000185.1 GCA_025454115.1 Desulfobacterales bacterium
CTCGAAACCGACAAGGGCAAGATCGTGATCGAGCTTTACCCGGACAAGGCACCGAAAACCGTTCAGAACTTTCTGGACTACGTGGATGCCGGCCATTACAACAGCACGATCTTTCACCGCGTCATCCCCAACTTCATGATCCAGGGCGGCGGCATGACCGCCAGCATGAAGGAGAAATCCACCAAGCCGCCGGTCAAGAACGAGGCGGACAACGGCCTGAAGAACCAGCGCGGCACCATCGCCATGGCCCGCACCCAGGTGCCGGACAGTGCGACCGCCCAGTTTTTCATCAACACGGTGGATAACGATTTCCTGGACTTCAAAAACAAGACGATCCCGGGCTGGGGCTATGCCGTCTTCGGCAAGGTCGTGGAGGGGCTGGACGTCGTCGATGCCATCGCTAAGGTCAAGACGACCAACCGCGGCGGGCACCAGGACGTGCCGGTCGACACCGTTATGATCATTAAAGCCGAACGGGTGAAATAAAAATTCGTTCGCCGGAGCGGATGGCTTTTTTTTGAGTCGATTGAAGACGAAGCGGCAGCGCCACAGCGCTGCCGCTTCGTCTTTTCGATCGGCCGCAACCGGTTTACATGTTGTCGGACGGAACGGACACCGCTATCGCATCCGGAGCGCGGCCCGCTTCGGCGGCAGCCGGATTCTGAAACTGGGTGGCCACCAATTGCGCGAAGAAACCGCCCTGGCGCACCAGGTCGCTGAAGCTGCCGCGTTCAATGATACGGCCTTCCTGGAAGACCAGAATCAGGTCTGCGTCGCGAATGGTCGCCAAACGATGGGCGATGACGAAAGTGGTACGCCCCTGTTTCAGGTTCTTGATCGCCTGCTGCACCGAGGCCTCGGTAGCCGCATCGAGCGCGCTGGTGGCCTCGTCCAGGATCAGGATCGGCGGGTTTTTGAGCAGCACCCGCGCGATCGACAGACGCTGGCGTTCCCCGCCGCTCAGATTGGCGCCGCGTTCGCCGATGCGGGTCTGGTAGCCCCGCGGCTGCCGCAGGATGAAATCGTGGGCGCAGGCCAACCGCGCCGCCGCCTCCAGGTCGGCGTCTTTGGCGTCCGGTTGACCCACGCGTAGATTGTCGGCGATGCTGCGGTAGAACAGCATGCTTTCCTGAAAAACCACCCCGATCTGCGCCCGCAGCGAATCGAGCGTCACGTCCCGGATGTCGACGCCGTCGATGCGGATGGCGCCGGCCTGCGGATCGTCCTGGCGGTGCAGCAACCCCATGGCCGTGCTTTTGCCGCCGCCGGTCTCGCCGACCAGAGCCACCGTCCGACCCGGCTCCGCCATGAAGCTGACGTCGTCCAGGGCCTTGCGGGGGGGCTCGTAGCTGTAGTTCACATGGTCGAACTCGACGCGGCCGCGGACGTTTTCAAGCGGTCGTGCCCCTGGGCGATCGCATACGGCCGACGGGGTATCCAGCACCTCGAAAAACTCCTTCAGCCCGTGAATGTCCATGAACAGGCTGTTCACGAACCCCACCACCTGGTCCATGCGGCCGATGAGGTGCGTGGCGAACCCCATAAACGTGACGATCTCGCCCACCGTGGCCTCCCCCTTCAGGTTGAGCCAGGCGCCAACGGCAAAGATGCTGATGACCGTGATGGTCGCCACCGCGCCCTGCAGGACGCTTACGACCGCCCACCAGTTGATCACCGGAAACTGGGCTGACAGCAGGCGCTCGATCACCTCGCGCATCATGCGCATTTCGGCCGACAGCCGCACGAAGCTCTGCACCAGCACCACGTTGCCGATCGCATCCCCGGCACGTTCGGCGAGATCGGTGTGATAGGCCTGGACCTCGCCCTGGGCGCTCAGCGTGCGCCGCGTAACATAGCCGGTGAGCAGCGCCGAGCTCGTGATCAGCACGATCATCAGCGTGGCGAGCCGCCAGTTCAGCAGAATGGTCATCGGCAGCAAAACCAGCAACGCTACGAGCGTGGAGAGGTGCTCCCGGAACATGGACAACCACAGCCCGAAGAGCTGGTCTCCGCCCTGCAGCATGATCTTGAGCAGCCGGCCGGAATGCGAACGGCGGTGGTAGGCCAGGTGCAGCTGCAGGACGTGCTCGAAGAACATCGCCGTGACGTTCTGGCGCTGGCGATGGGCCAGCCGGTCGGCGTGCAAGGACACCAGGATGCGCGCGCCGATGCCGCCGACGCCGACGGCCGTCCATAGACCGAATATCCGAACGCCGTCATGGAAGGTGGCCTCGGCGCCCCGCGCGGCGGCGTTGGCAAGAAGGTCGATCGCTTTTCCGAACAGGATGGGGTCGAGAAACGGCACGGCGGCGAGCGCCAGGTTGGCGAGAGTCAACGTGATGGCCAATCCGCGCACCGGCCTCAGCAGGCCGAGAACGCGGCCGTATATGGCAAAGAAGAAGGGAATGCGCATAGATGCAAAAACCAGCGATCGTCATTTAACCGGACCACCGCTATCTCCCAATCGATCGGGCGTCAAATCTATCCGAGTTGATAATAGCCGTCAAGGACCCGCTAGCGCACACGGTTGTCGTTCGTGCCAACGTTGCGATTCGGACCCGCCGAAACGGTCAATTCCGCTCCGCGTGCGGACGTTCCGGCTCCGGCGGATCCTTCTGGAGAACCCGGCGGATGGCCGCATCCATCTCGTTGATCAAAATGGGCTTCATGACCAGCGCCTGGATTCCCTTTTCCTTGGCCTTCTGCGCATCGATCAATTGGCTGTAGCCGGTGCAAAGAATCACCGGAATTTCCGGGTTGATTCGCATGAGCTCCCCGGCGAGCGCGTCGCCGGTCAAACCGGGCATGGTCTGGTCCGAGATCACGAGGTCAAAGGCGCGGGGCTCGGCCTTGAAAATTTCGAGCGCCGCAGCGGGACTGGTTTGCGAGACGACCTCGTAGCCCAGGCGTTTAAGAATTCGTTCGCCGATATCGGCGATCATTCGTTCGTCATCCACAAACAGAATTCTTCCGGAGCCCCCCTGCGGCGGCGCGGAGGGACCCGGCGAAGCCGACGACGACAGCTTGATTTCGGGCAGATAGATGCTGAAGCGCGAGCCTTGCCCCAAACGACTGGCGACCCGGATCGTTCCGTTCGATTTCTTGATGATCCCATGAACGACCGCAAGCCCCAGGCCGGTGCCGACCCCTTTTTCTTTCGTGGTAAAATAGGGATCGAATATTCGTTCCATGATTTCGGGGCGAATTCCCTGGCCGGAGTCTTCTACCGAAAGCTCCACATAACACCCCGGTTCCAAATCGGGGAACGCATTTCGTTGTCCGGCCGTAATTTCAGCCCGACGAACTCGGATGCCCACGCTGCCGGCTTCACTGCCGATGGCATGCACCGCGTTCGTGCAAAGGTTCATCAGGATTTGATGCAGTTCGACCGAATTCGCCAGCACGGCTCCGGGGTTTCCATCGACGTGGCAGCGGATGTCGATGGTGGCGGGAATGCTGGCCCTTAAAAATTTCGCGACCTCCTTCACGACCATGCCGACCTGCACCGGTATTCTCTCCTCATCCGTTTGCCGGCTGAAGGATAGAATCTGCTTCACCAAGTCCCTGGCCCGGTTGGCCGCCTTCAGCGCCTCCTGCAGATAATCGACCGGCGCCCCTTCGCTGAGCAGGGACAGCTCGGTATACCCGATGATGGCAGACAGAATATTGTTGAAATCGTGGGCGATCCCTCCCGCCAGGGAACCGATCGCCTCCATTTTCTGGGCTTGCAGCAGCTGGGATTCGAGTTTACCCCTTTCTTCATCCGCCTTCTTGCGAGCCGTGAGGTCCTGGACCAATGAAATGAAATAAAGGGGCCGTCCGTTTTGATCCCGGTGCAGGCTGGCCCAAATCGACGTCCAAACCGTTGAGCCGTCCTTGTGCACAAAACGCCGTTCCTGCTCACCCGAGAAAATCCGTCCTTCCAGAAGGTTCTTCACGAACTGGGATCTTGAGCCGAGATCGTCCGCGTGGGTAAAATCTGTGACCGGCCGGCCGATCATATCGCTCCGATGATAGCCGAGCATTTTGGCCAGGGCCAGATTAACCTCCAGGTAGACCCCTTGCAGATCCACCAACGTCATGCCCACGGACGCATTTTCAAAGGCGGTCCGAAAACGCGCCTCGCTGTTTCGGAGCGCCTCCTCCGAACGCTTTCGCTCCGTAATATCCTTGATGCTGCCCTCGTAGTACTGCACCTGCCCGGAACTGTCTCGGAAGACGGTTGACTGGTTTTCAACCCACAGCGTGGTGCCGTCATAGCGTCGCATCTGGCACTCATAATGCCGGCCGGCCGTTCGCTTGAACTCCTCGCGGGTTTCCGCCGAGACATACAGCTCTTCGGCGCGGCGCGAGAGAAAGGTTTCCTTATCCGGGTACCCGAACATCCGGACGAGCATCGGGTTGGCATCGAGGACCAGCCCGACGGGCGTCGTCCGGTAGAGCCCGATAGGCAGATTGTCGAACAGGCTGCGATAATGGCTTTCGCTTTTTTTCAACGCTTCCTGGGTCGACTTCAACTGACTGTAGTTGGTTTCAAGCTTTTGAATCTGACGTCTGATCTGAAGCCGCATCCGCCGGAATGCCCTCGCCAAGGCGCCGATCTCATCCGGGCGATCGAGAATCACGGACGCATCTTCAATGTCCAACTGGCCTTCGCCGAACCCCACGGCGGAATCGGCCAGCTGGACGATCGGATAAATGAACCGGCGGGCCGTACGCTGGCTGAACAAATAGACCGCGATCAGGGTTAAGGATAAGATCACGGCGATGATGCTTCCGATTAGGGTTACCTGCTTGGCAATGAAGCGTTGATACTCGGTGTTTACCGCTTCCGATTTCTGGTGCATGGTCAGGACCGGGACGGAAAACTCGTCGATATAGGTCGTGGCCGCGATCATCAGCGTGCGGCCCTGCACGTTCACGGCGACAGGGACCATCGCCATATATTTGCTGCGCACGCGCCCGTCCGGTTCGATCCAATCGTAGTAACCGGAACTTTCTTGTCCGGACAACGACGGCTCGAAAATGGCCCACCACGCCGGCAGCTTTTCGGATAGGAACCGCATGTCTCGATCGACCAGATCGGGGTTGGGATGCACGCGCATGGTGCCCGTCCCGGCCTCGTACAGGCAGGTATACCCGCTGAACCCCACGGTTTGCCGGGCCAACGATTTGAACGATTCGATATGCTGAAGCTGCGCCATGTCCAGATGCGGGTTGAAACCGAGGAACAGCTCGACTTGAGCGGCGACGTCCTTGGCCCGGTTCCGGATAACGGCTTGGCCGATTTCCTCGAGCTGCTTCTTGGCGTACTCGCCGAGCTGATAGTTTGAACGATGAATCAAGTCGGCGATATAGCGCTCCGAAAAGACGGCTCCCAGCGCCGTGCAGATAAAGAAGGTAACGACCGGTATCAGAGAGAGAAACAGATATTCGCGGGTGAACTTCCGGACCAATGATTGCGCAGCGCTTTCGGAGGACTTCTTGAGCAAGGCTTCCGTATCACAAGGGCTGCCTGGCCGTACCGAACTGGACGGGGTCTCTGCATCGCGACTGTGAAGGGGAATCGTCATTTTACGCCTTGCCGATGGTTGTCCGGTGCCACTCCTTTTTTCGCTTAAATTGATATCGGCACGAAATCGCAGAACTCAAATTCCGGATTCAGCGCGATTCGGATGAGCTGGCCGTGTTCGTTCGGTTCCAACTGCTTGCAAGAATTCGAATAATCAACTATGGTGGGGTCCGATCCTTTTGTCTTCTTACGGATTCAATGCGTGCCACAGAGATCGACCAGAAGCGCCCCCACGGTGATCGCGGGGCGTAACGCGAAGCGGCCGGCGGAGGCTACCCATGGCGTCCTCTATTCCCCAGATCAAAAAAATCCTGTTTACCACGGACCTGTCGAAACAGGCGGGCGAGGCATTCGATTACGCTGTAGGACTCTCCAGTCAATATGGAGCCGGACTGACCATTCTCTTTGTCATGGAAGAAACCCCCCAGGTCCATGCTCAGGATTTCAAGGATTTTCTGGGTGAAAAGCGCTGGGCGGACATACAAGAATCCCTTGAAGACGAGGCCCGTCAAATCCTGATCGGGAAGAAGCGCGAAAGCGGCTTGATTCGGCAGAAACTGGAGGAGATGCTGGCGGCGGCTCAGGGACGCCTCGGAGGCTCAAGCCGGCCTCCGGACCGGATTGTAATGGCCCGCGGCGACGTCGTCGAGTGCATTGTAGACGAGGCTCGATCGAATCAAACCGACCTGATCGTGATGGGATATCATGCCCGGGGCAGACTGGCGGAAGCCATCGCGGGCAGCGTCAGCCGCAGCGTGTTACGCAGAATTGATGTGCCGGTTCTGCTGGTC
>JALOPB010000186.1 GCA_025454115.1 Desulfobacterales bacterium
AAAACCCGTCGCCCCATTACGGGGCCTGAACCGGGTTCTTAAAGGTGAAAGGCGATTTAAATCGATGCGGCGAAACCGGACTCAACCCGCCTTGGCTGGTCCCAGCACCAGTTGCTGGCCTGGCTTTATGGGGTCATTGGGTCCGAGCTTGTTCAACTTCATCAGCTGATCGGCAGGAATTCCGTACTTGCGGCTGATTCCGTAAATGGTTTCGCCTTTTTGGACGGCGTGAACTCTGGTCTTGGAATCTTTTTCTATTTTGGCCGGAGCGGCAGGCTTCGGTGCCGCAGTTTCAGGCTTATGCACCGCGCTTTCCGGCTTGGGAGCAACAGGTTCCGGCGTTTTGATGGCCGGTTTGGTCACTTCCCTGGATAACTGGTCGACCTTTTTGCTCAACGTGCCCTCAAGCTGGGTCATGCGATCGGAGATCGAGGTCATCTCCTTTTCCCTGCGCTCCAGCCGCGCCATGCCAGTATCGATCCAATCCAGCTTCGCGAGCTTTTCTTCAATGCCTTTCAGCCTCGTTTCAAGGCCCTTGATCATGTCTCTTTCGGCTGTCTTGGGGGCACCCGAAAGAAACATTAACAGTACGATGACAGCCACAAGAAGGATCCCGCCTCCGATCAGAACGGGCTTCATGGACTTCGGCCGCCGGCTGTCTTCGGCCTGGGAATAGCCGTAGGATTCCTCGCGGTCTTCGCCGCCAGTCTGCTTTCCACTCATGACAAAATTATCTTTGGGATTACCGTCGTGGTCATGCATTTTGAGCCTCTTTGCTGGCTTGAAGAAGAAGCCTGGATTTTCGAATTAAGCCGGCACATCTACCCGCCAAATAGGGGGCACATGATAAACTGCATACAATATATAGACGCTTTTCTTATTAAATGCAATGAAAAAATTAGGGCGCTTTGGTACCTTTTTTGACATTGCCTTCGAAGGGTTCGGGGTGGCTGAAATAATCATCGGGGTTTGTCAGAAGGGTTTCGAGCCGGTATTGGTAATAGCCGATGCGAACGCGTTTGTTTTTCTGGGAACCGAAGTGATCAAGGGGCAACGCTTCGAGCTCTCTGATTATTTTTTCGAGATTCGCTCGTTCGATCGCGATTCTTTCCTCCCGGCTCGGAGGTGTACTCGGTTTTGTCGACTCGGCATCCTGGCGGGCCTGCTCCTCGCGCTGCACTTCCTCGTCGAGCCCTCGAATGATCGCCTCCACGCTGCTCGAATCATCCTGCTGAGCGGCAGGCTTGCCTCCGGGGGCGGCGGCGGGGGTCTCTCGAAACATCAACTTCACGTTAACGGCGCTTGACGGAGGCTGGTTGCCGTAAACCACATTGCCGCTCGAATCCGTCCAGCGATAGATGTCCGCACTGAGGTATGACAGGCTGGGAATGATGAAAAAAAGCGCTGCGATGACGATGCGATATTTCATTTTGGTTTCGATTCTCGACGGTGCCCGAATCCAGAACGCGGTGCGCCCGGTTTAACCGGACCGGACGGTGGCCGGGCGGTTATTCTTTCTCTATGTACTTTTTAATGGCGTTACCCTGTGGCTTGGCAATGCCCTCGAATTTTACGCCGAACCCCTGGGGACCGCTCCACGCGATTTTGCCTGGAAGGGAAAACGGTTGGGACAGGCTGGGCAAGGTAAAGTTGAGGACGATGCTTTCACCCACCGGGACCCGTTCGCTGGTCTCGATGAAAACCCCCCCGATGCTGATATCCAATATATAGCTCCGGAAGCTGCTCCCCTGAATGCGGTAATCGGCGTTGATGAGACAGGATTTGCGGGGATTTTCACGCATGGACGGTTCGGTGCCTTCCAAACTGATGGTCGTCTCGGGGATCTCGATTTCCAGGGGCTGACCCATCTGCTCCAGCAGGAGAAGCTGCTGGTCTTCGGACATTTCGACAATCAGCTTGAACAGGTGTTCAGTGATTTTGTCGCCGACCAGTTGCCGCAGCAGGATCAGCTGCTGGTCTTTAGGCAGAAGGCCGATCAGGCTGAAAAGTCTCGCAGTGATTCCGTATTTTCCCGCCTGGGGGTCAGCGGTAGCCATTGAATGACCTCTCTTCGGTGGTGATCTCAGCTATAGCGCGGCATGCGTCACAGCGATGCCTTATCGAAAATTACGTCAATCTAAAACTATTTTACCAGCATCGGGAATAATAGTCAAATATACACTTAAATTAGGTGGTTATAACTCTAATCGAAGGGTGCTGGATGCCCTTTTCCGGATCGGGATCCGGCTGGCGCTCAAAAATCTCCCGGCCGATGGTTGCCGGTGGAAAGAGAAGACCTTTGCGCGGCCGGCTTACGGAGAAGGAATGATTTCGAATTCCGTGGTGATCTGTGCAACCCCTCGGACCGTAGCGGCGACAGAACAATACTTTTCCTGGGACAAACTGATCGCCTGCTCGACGGCCTTGACCGTAAGCCCCTGGCCAGCCAGGCGATATTTCAGGTGGATCTTACGGTAGGGCCAGGGCGGCTCCGGGTCGCGCTCGCCGGTGGTCACCACCTCAAGCAGCGTCAGCGTCAGACGCTTCTTGGCGAGTATTTCGACCACGTCCACCGATGAGCAGGAAGCCAAGGCAATCAAAAGCATTTCCGAGGGCTTGACGCCGATGCCGTCGGCCTGTCCGGACAGAACCACCGAGTGATTGCCGGAATCGATACCCACAAAGTGTTTGTCTTGGAGCCAACGCAAGGTTGTCGTTACGGCCATTTGTGCACCTCCCTATTCGTTGTGATGGCAGATCAGGAACACGCTCACCCTTCGGTTGCCGCCCCACGGGCGGGAGACCCGAGTGAGGTGTTTTTTATGTCGCCGTATCACTGGATCGAAGTAACCGCCCAATTAGCTTAAATCGCATGGAAAGTCGAGGCCTGGGAATCGATTGACACCCATAGGGTTTTCGGGGTTAAATATGCAAACAGGCCGGCATGCCGTTCGCTGCTGCCGGCGCACTCGTCTGAAAGGAGGGAATCATGGCCGAGCTATTACGGACCGTGCTGCATGACCGCCATGCACGCCTTGGCGCCACACTGGTTGAATTCGGGGGCTGGGAGATGCCCGTACAATATCCCGCAGGCATCGTGCAAGAGCACCTGTCGACGCGCCGCCGGGTCGGGCTTTTCGATGTGTCCCACATGGGGCGTTTCCGGCTGCGCGGCGACGACGCACTGCGGTTGCTGCAGCGCGCCCTCAGCAACAATGCCGCGGCACTGGAGGTCGGCGAGGCCCAGTACACCATGATTCCGGACGCCGACGGCGGCGCCATCGACGATGCCTACCTGTACCGGTTTGTTGCGGATGAGTACCTCCTGGTGGTCAATGCCTCCAACCGCGAGAGAGACTGGGCGCACCTGAGCGCGCTGGGCCGCGACTATCCGCTGGCGGAATTGACGGACATCACTGCGGAGCTTGCCATGATCAGCCTCCAGGGCCCGTCGGCCCGGGACGTCATGGCCGCCGTTCTGGGAGCCGACCGCCTGCCGGAGCCGCTGCGCAACCGCCTGGGAAAAGGCGCATACGAGGGCGCACCGCTGCTGCTGGCGCGCACCGGGTATACGGGCGAGCCGATCGGATTCGAGCTTTTCGTCGATGCCACCAGGGCTCCGAGCCTGTGGGACCGGCTGGTCGCGGCCGGTGCCCAACCCGTCGGGCTGGGCGCCCGCGACACGCTACGCCTTGAAGCCGGCCTGCCGCTTTATGGGCACGAGCTGGGAACCGATCCGGAGGGGTGCAGCATTCCGATCTTCGCCTGCAGCCTGGCGCGGTTTGCCGTCAGCTTTTCCGAACTGAAGGAGGACTTCATCGGCCGGGAAGCCTTGTGCCGGCAATTCGAGTCCTACCGGCGCATACTGGACCGCGACTTCAGCCGCCGCGCCGACCTGCCCCGTCTGATTCAACCCATCGCCCTAATTGAAAAGGGAATCGCCCGCGCCGGCGCACGCGTGCTGCGCGGCGGCCGGCCCGTCGGTTTCGTTACCAGCGGCACCATGGTGCCCTATTGGGTGAGCGCGGGAGAAGGCATCGACTCGGTGCAAACCGAAGAGAAGGGCATGCGTGCGATCGGATTGGCGCTTCTGGACAGCGATCTGCGGGAAGACGACGAGGTTGAGGTCGACATTCGCGGCAAGCTGACCCGGGCGGTCATCGTGCCCTATCACCTGCGTAACGAGGCTCCGCCGCGGGCCTGGCCGATTCCATGGAACGAGCAGCGCCGGGGGCGGCGCGCAACCGGTCCGGCCGCGGACCCGCTGCCCAAGGTTCGCGCTCTGGTGGAGAAGGCCGCCCGCAACCATCTCTGGCGTCAGACCGAATGCATCAACCTCATTCCCTCCGAACAGACCGCTTCGCCCATGGTGCGGCTGCTGTCGATTACGGATCCGGCCGGACGCTATGCCGAGCACAAGGCGGTCAAGGCCTTCAAGGAGGCCGAGGTCTTCTACTATCAGGGAACCGACTTCATCGCCGAAGTCGAGCAACTGCTGGCCATTGAACTTAAGGCATACCTGGAATGCAGTCAGGTCGAGGCCCGGACCATATCCGGCCAGATGGCCAACACGGCCGTCTTCAGCGCCATGGTGGATCACCTCAACCGTGCGGACCGCAAGCGCGAGCAGGGCCGCCTGCGCAAGGTGATGAATCATCATATCATCCGAGGCGGTCATCTCAGCGCCCAGCCCATGGGCGCTCTGCGGGATTTCGTCAGCCGCGACGGGCGGTGGGAGAAGCCGGCGGTCGTAAATTTTCCGGTGCTTCCGGAAAATCCCTACCAGATCGATCTCGTCGCGACCCGCGCGCTGCTGGCCGAGCATCGGCCCGAGCTGATCATTCTCGGCAAGAGCATGACGCTGCACCGCGAGCCGGTCGCCGCCGTCCGCGCCGCGCTGACCGAGTTGAACATCGACGCCGTGCTGATGTATGACATGGCCCATGTGCTCGGGCTGGTGGGTCCGCATTTCCAGCGCCCCTTCCTGGAGGGCGCCGACATCGTGACCGGCTCGACGCATAAAACGTATTTCGGGACCCAGCGCGGCATCGTCGCGGCGAACGTGACCCCCGAGCATCCGCGCTATCCGCTCTGGGAGGCCGTTCAGCGCCGGACCTTCCCGGGCAGTCTCAGCAACCACCACCTGGGCACTCTGCTGGGGCTGCTGCTGGCGGCATATGAAATGAACCATTTCAAGGCGGCCTACCAGCCGGCCGTCATCGCCAATGCCAGGGCCTTCGCGCAGTCTCTGGCGGACTGCGGGCTCGACGTGGCCGGCGACGCGACGATCGGCTTCACTGAAACCCACCAGGTCATCGTGCGGGTCGGCTACGCTCGGGGCGCCGACGTCGCCCGGCGGCTCGAAGAGAACCACATCGTCCTCAACTACCAGGCCGCCCCGGACGAGGAAGGCTTTACGGCCTCCGGCGCGCTGCGCATGGGCGTGCAGGAGATGACGCGCTTCGGCATGCAGCCGGCCGATTTTGCCGAGCTGGCGCAGCTCATGGCCGACTGCATCCTTAAAGGCACCGCCGTGAGGGAGGCGGCCATCCGGCTGCGGCGGCGGTTCCTGGAGATGGGTTACTGCTTTACCGGAAGCGAAGCAAATGAACTGGTCCGGAAACTGCAGGCCCTGCTTTAATTCCGGCACGGGTTCAGGAGAAGGCTATGTCCGATATCAGAATGACCGGAGAACTCCGGACCGATTACGACTGCGAAACCAGCGGGCTTCCGGCGGAACGATGGGCCGAAGCAGTCTTCAAGGTGGGCAGCGAGGAGATCGTTCTGGAGATCAGCGTGGAAAAGGATGTGATCGTGGCGATCATGGTGGGCGAGGATGCCGCCTGGAAAGGCACACTCGAGGGATTGAAGAAAGTTCTGCGCGGCGAGATCAAGGCGAAATAGAGGCTTCGCATGGTTGATCGAGCTGTCACCACCGTCATCGACCGCGACCGCTGCATCGGTTGCGGCGAGTGCGTGCGCGTTTGCCCGTCGCAGACCATCGAAATGGTGGAGGGCCGGGCCTCCGTGACCGGCGATCGATCGCTCGCCTGCGGGCACTGCGCGGCGGTCTGCCCGGTGGAAGCCGTGCGGGTGGACGCTCTCGATCCGCGCAGTTTCCGCTTTCACACGTTTGACTGCCGCACGGACTGGCTGCCCTACGGCGCCTTCAACGCGGGCGAGCTGGTGCGGCTGATGGCGTCGCGGCGCTCCTGCCGCTGTTTCGATGCGAAAGCGGTGGACCGGGTGCTTCTGGAGGATCTCGTCAAGATCGGCACCACCGCGCCGTCCGGGACGAACAGCCAGAACTGGACCTTCACCATCCTGCCCACCCGCGCGGGGGTGCT
>JALOPB010000466.1 GCA_025454115.1 Desulfobacterales bacterium
CTTCGGCGGAGCCTGTAACCGCTATTACAACCTCCGCCACCACGTGACCTACGACATTCAAAAGCTCGACCTGGTCAGCCTGCGCCAGAAGATGATCTTTGAAACCTACGGCGTGCCGCCCGTGCCCGGCGGCAGCGCAGGCGCCCGGGGCCGCGTCGGCCTCAACCGCAGCTTTCTGGTCAACACCTACTACCCGCTCTACTCCCATTTTTTCAGCCAGCTGGGCTTCGATCTGGTCCTGCCGGACCTGCCCACCCAGGAAGGCATCGACCAGCGCGGCGCGGCCTTCTGCTACCCGGTGGAGCTGGCGCACGGCTTCTTCGATACGCTGCTCAAGACCGACCCGCCCCTGGATTTCATCTTCCTGCCGCATTTTAAGGCGGTCCCCAATCTGCAGGACGACAACAGTCAGCAGTCGCAGGTTTGCCCGCTCGTTCAGGGCGAGACCTACTATCTGCAGACCTCCTTCCGACCGGCGCTCGATCGTTTCCGGCAGCGCGGCGGCCGCCTGCTGATGCCGCTGCTGGATCTCTCGCGCGGCATCGAGGACGCCGAAGCCTCTCTGCTGGAGGCCGCCGGGCAGATGGGTGTCAGCCGCAAAACGGCCCGGGCGGCCTTTGCCGAAGCCCGACAACGGCAGCTGGACTGCTTCGCCGCCATGAAAGCGGCCGGCCGGCAGGCGCTCGCCGAACTGGAAGCCCGGCCGGAGACGGTCGGCGTCGTAATCTTCGCGCGGCCCTACAACGGGTTTGCCGAGGAAGCCCACATGGGCATCCCCCACAAGTTCGCTTCACGCGGCGTCACGGTGATCCCGCTGGATTTCCTCGAACTGGATCAGGAACGCTCCAAGCGCCATATGTACTGGGGCATGGGCAAGCTCCTCATGAAGGCCGCGCGGCGGGTCGAAAAGCACCCCCAGCTCTTCGGGACCTACATCACCAATTTCTCGTGCGGCGGCTGGAAACCCGCGTCGAGGCGTTCCTCGACATCGTGAACGCCTACCGCCAGCTGCTCGCCCGGCGCTTGATCGCCCACCGCCAAAGCACCTTCACCCCGGCCCGCACGCGTCTCGACGATGGCCGTGCCCGGGTGGTGACCTCCGCTGGAGAGGTCCTGCCCATGACCGACCCGCGGGTCACCGTGCTCATTCCCTCCATGGGCCGGCTGGCCACGGAAGCCGGGGCCGCGATATTGAAAGGCTACGGGCTGAATGCTCGCGCCGGCCGCGAGAACGACGAGGCCATCCTGAAGCTCGGCCGCGCCAACACCTCCTGCAAGGAGTGCCTGCCTCTCATTTTGACCACCGGCACCCTGAGGTCGTCGTCTATTTCATGCCGACCGGCTCCGGGCCCTGCCGATTCGGCCAGTACTATATCTTCATGGAGGACCTCGTTCGCCGCCTGGAGATCCCGAACGTCGCCCTGCTGGCCCTGTCCTCGGACAATTCCTATGTCGGAATGGGCAAAAATTTCGAGCGCCACGCCTGGTGGGCGGTGATCGTCTCCGACGTCATGGAGGACATCCGCTCGATGCTCCTGGCCAATGCGGTCGATCCGGCCGCGGCCACGGCGCGCTTCGACGAGGAGTGGCGCCAGATCCTGGAAGTCATGGAAAAAGCCGATTTCAAGCTCCTCACCCGGCGGCTGGCCGCCGTCGCGGAGCGTCTGCGCAGCGTCCCCCTACGGCGGCCGACGGCCGAGGTCCCCACCGTCAGCCTGACCGGCGAGATCTTCGTACGCCGCGACGCGCTTTCGCGCCAGTTCCTGACCGAGCGCCTGGCCGAGAGGGGGTTTGCCACCGTCTGCGCACCCGTGGCCGAGTGGGTGCACTACTGCAATTACCTGGTGGACCACGGGTCCAATCAGGATCTGGTCAGCGCCATGCAGCGGTTCAAGTTGAAGCTGCGCAACTTTTTCCAGGGACGCTACGAACGGCAGATCAAGTCGATTCTGGCGCGCACCGGTCTGGTGAAGGCCGCCAGCCTGGATGTGGCGACCGTGATCGCCAACGCCAGCCCGCATCTCTCCCCCAATTTGACCGGCGAGGCGGTCCTGACCGTCGGCGGCTCCCTCACGGAGATCATCCACCATTCCTGCGGAGTCATCGCCATCGGCCCCTTCGGCTGCATGCCGAACCGCATCTCAGAGGCGATCCTGAGCGAAACCATGACCGCCCGGAACAAGCTGGCCACCGATCCGGCCAATCCGGGGCTGCGGGCGGTCCTGACGGACATCGACGATCTGCCGTTTCTGGCGATCGAAACCGACGGCTCGCCGTTTCCCCAGCTGATCACGGCCAAACTCGAAACCTTTCTGCTGCGGGCCGAGCGCATCCACCAGCGGATGCTGTCCGGCGGCAGGCACGCCTGAAAACCAGGAGCGGGGAACGACCGCCATGACGCCGCCCGAAATCGTGCGCCTGCCGCCGCCCCGTTTCGAAGGGCCGGTTTCGGTCGAGCAGACGCTCCTGGCACGGCGCTCGATGCGGACCTTTTCGCGCGACCCGCTCACCGTAGACGACCTCACCCAGCTGCTCTGGGCCGCCCAGGGTATCACGCATGCACAGGGCTATCGCACCGCACCCTCCGCCGGGGCCCTTTACCCGCTTGAGCTGTACGTCGTCGTCGGACATGTAGTCGGACTGCCGACCGGCCTCTACCGCTACCGCGGCCGTGAACATGCCCTGGATGCCCAGTCCTCCCGCGACCTGCGCGAGCAGCTGGCGGCAGCGGCCCACAACCAGCGGCCGATCGACCGCGCGCCGGCGACGTTTTTATTTACGGCGGTCTATGAGCGGATGACCGTGAAATACGGCCGCCGCGGGGTGAGATACGTCGACATGGAAGCCGGCCATGCCGCTCAGAATCTGTGCCTGCAGGCCGTGGCGCTGGACCTCAAATCGGTGGTGATCGGTGCCTTCCAGGACGAAGCGGTCAAGCCGATCGCGATGCTCCCGGCGGACGAGGAGCCGCTGATCCTGGT
>JALOPB010000467.1 GCA_025454115.1 Desulfobacterales bacterium
TGCCGCCCATGTCGGATTCATCTTCCAGTTTTACAATCTCATCCCCGTGCTGACGGCCTTCGAGAACGTGGAGCTGCCGCTCGTGCTGACCGATCTGTCCCGCCGGCAGCGCCGCGAGCATGCCCACACGGTGCTGCGGCTGGTCAATCTGGAGGACCGGTTAGACCACTTCCCGCGCCAGCTCTCCGGCGGCCAGCAGCAACGGGTGGCCATCGCCCGCGCCCTGGTGACGGACCCGACCCTGCTGGTGGCCGACGAGCCGACCGGGGACCTGGACCGGGCCTCGGCCGAGGACGTGCTGGTCCTGATGGAGCGATTGAGCCGGGAATTGGGCAAGACCATCATCATGGTAACCCATGACCCGCGGGCCGCCCGGCGCGCGTCCACGATCAAGCACCTCGATAAAGGTGTTCTCGCCAATGCTCTGGAAGCTACTATTTCGTAACGCCTTTCGACACAAGCTGCGCGCCCTGTTGACGGTTTTCGGGGTGGCCGTGGCCGTGCTGGCCTTCGGGTTGCTGCGCACGGTGGTCGACGCCTGGTATGCCGGGGTCTCCGCAGCGGCGGCCAATCGCCTCGTCATCCGCAACGCCATATCGCTCACGTTTTTCCTGCCGATCGCCTACATGGAAAAGATCCGGGCCATCGACGGCGTCAGGGCCGTCTCCCACATGACCTGGTTCGGCGGCGTCTACATCGACCGCAAGAACTTCTTCGCGAACTTCGCCGTAGAGGGAAAACCGTTTCTCGACCTCTACCCCGAGTTCATCCTGCCGGAGGATCAGAAGGATGCCTTCGGCAAGGACCGCAAGGGCTGTGTGGTCGGCCGCGGGCTTGCCCGGCGCTTCGGCTGGAAGGTGGGCGACAGCATCACCCTGCAGGGCACGATCTTCCGCGGCGACTGGCCCATGACGGTCCGGGGCATCTACTCCGGCCGCGACCGGAATGTCGATGAGAACCAGCTGTTCTTTCACTGGGACGCCCTCAACGAGCGGCTCAAGGCCGCGGGCCAGCGCCGGGCCAACCATGCCGGCATCTTCATCATTGAGATCGCCGATCCCGATGTGGCCGCGGCGGTCGCGGGGTCGATCGATGCGGCGTTCAAGAACTCGCTGGCCGAAACGCTGACCGAGACGGAGCGGGCCTTTCAGATGGGGTTCGTGTCCATGAGCGAAGCCATTCTGATGGCGATCCGGCTGGTGTCTTTCCTGATGTCCGTCGTAATCTGCGCCGCGGGGGGTGCTTTAGGTATTGCGGCAACGTTTCCCGCCCTCCAGATTCTGGCCCGCTACGTCAGCAACGTTTTTCCGGTGCTCGACATCACCTCCACGACGCTCTACTACGATGTCCTGTCCGTGACGGCGGTAGCGCTGGTCGCGGCGGTCTTCCCCATTCGCCGGGTGATGACGATACCGATTGTGGAGGCGCTGGGGCGCGCGGGATAATGAAACTTCTCTTTGCTTATAGCTTCCGCAACCTTCTGGCCCGGCGGCTGACGACCCTGCTCACGGCCGGCGGCATGGCGCTGGTGGTGTTCGCGTTCGCAGCGATCATCATGCTGGCCGAGGGGCTCGAAACCACCCTGGTCGATTCCGGTTCCTTCCAGAACGCCATCGTCATTCGAAAGTCCTCCAACTCCGAGGTGCAAAGCGGCGTTTCGCGCGACGAGGCGGCCATCGTCGAGACGCAGCCCGACGGGCGGCCGCTGCTCGCAAAAGAGGTGGTGGTATTGATCAACCTGCGCAAGCGAGGTTCGAGCGGCACTTCGAACGTCACCATCCGCGGGGTCTCCGGCGCCGCCTCCGCCCTCCGGCCTCAGCTCCGGATGGCAGCCGGCCGGATGCCGCGGTCCGGGTCTGCAGAGATTATGGTCGGCGAGGGCATCGCACGGCGCTTCCAGGGCGCGGGTCTGGACGACACCCTTTCGTTCGCCAAGAACGAGTGGAACGTGGTCGGCATTTTCGATGCCGGCAACACCGGTTTCAGTTCCGAGATCTGGGGCGACGCCGATCAGCTCATGCAGGCTTTCCGACGGCAGGCGTATTCCTCGGTGCTCTTTCAGATGCGGGACCCGCACCAGCTGGAGACCATCAAACGGCGGATCGAAGGCGACCCGCGGCTGACCCTGGATCTCAAGCGCGAGGTGGACTACTACCGGGAGCAGTCCGAGATGACCGCCACGTTTCTCCGGATCCTGGGGACCGCTCTGACCATCATTTTTTCGATCGGCGCCGTGGTCGGCGCCATGATTACGATGTATGCGGCCGTGGCCAACCGCACGGCGGAGATCGGAACGCTGCGGGCGGTCGGCTTCCAGCGATCGGCGATCCTGTCGGCCTTCCTGGTGGAATCCCTGCTGCTGGGCCTGGCGGGAGGGCTCGGCGGGCTCTTCCTGGCCTCCTTTCTGCAGTTCTTCACGGTGTCCACCACCAACTTCCAGACTTTCGCCGAATTGGCGTTCCAGTTTCAGCTGAGTCTGCAGATCGTGATCGAGGGGTTGGGGTTTGCTGTGGTGATGGGGCTGGCAGGGGGGCTCCTGCCCGCCCTTCGCGCGGCGCGAATGAATATCGTGGAAGCCCTGCGGGAAGCTTAATATTGCTCCGGCCAGTCAACCGGTGCACCATGAGCTGCAACGAACCAGCTATTTCACGGACGCCGCGCACGAATCGCCCTCTGCCCACCGCGGAATGACGCAGATGAACCCAAGCGGCGCAGCCCCCGTGGCCTCCAGCTGATGAATTTCGTCGGTATCGATAAACACGGCGTCTCCGGCGCTGAGGTCGTGCCACTGCTCTCCAAGCAAGACTCTGCCGGTGCCATGCGTGATGACCACTCCGTGTTGGTGGCGATGTTGATCGAACGCGGATTTTCCGCCGGGCGGAATGGTGAAATAGCGGACAATAAAGTCCGCAGCCCCTTCGGCGATCCCTGTCAGAACTTGTTTTGTAATTCCCGCCGATGCGGCGGTGCTATAATCGCTTAGCGGCACCGTCGGATATGACCACGAGGGGGAGTTAACGCCGGAAGACTGCTTGTGGATAGCGCCCATGAGTAGTGTCCTTTTGCGATAGATAAAGAATCATATGGTTAGATGCAATTGACAATTTACCCTGTCGGTTGTCCTTAATCAATCCCCTGTTGTTCGCCGAGTCGTCGGGAAAAAGCAGTTGCGCGGATCTCCAATAATGTGTACTAGATATAGTCTTGCGCAACCGGAGCGATCGGCCTCGGCCCTTGCGGCCGGATGCCCTGCCGGGCTTTTCCGGAGTCAACTGAAATGAGAATCGTTCCGGTTCGGTCGAACGGAGGGCGAATGCCGGGGCCCTCATCGCGATGAGGAAGAGGACTATTCCGGATGGCAGCGGAGCAGCAA
>JALOPB010000187.1 GCA_025454115.1 Desulfobacterales bacterium
TGCCGGCCGACCTGCAGAAGACCTTCGTTCAGACCGTTCACGATGTCTGCGCCGACCTCCGCAAGCAGGCCAAAGGCCAGGAGCAGGAGGAAATCGCCAAGGCCAAAGCCGCCGGAGTGACCTTCTTTACTCTGCCGGCGGCGGACATGGCCACCCTGAAGAAAATGGGCGCCCCAGTGCACTTCAAATACAGCAAGGAGATCAACCAGCTCCATCCGACTGACACCTATAAGCCGCAGGATTTCCTGAAGGAAGTCCAGGAGGCGATGGGGTTCAAGCAGTAGTACGTTTAGTGCTCAACGACAAGGAGGGGAGGCGGCTGGCGCCTCCCCTTTTATGCGGCCTAAAATCATCTCTTTGCATTTGGATCGGGCGATGACCAAACTATTTTCAGCGATAGATAAAGTGCTCACGTTTTTCGAGGAGTGGACCCTGTTCATCACGGTTTTGGTGGCCATGGTGGCCCTGTTCATCAACGTCATCATGCGCTACGGGTTCTCGTATTCGCTAGCCTGGTCCGAGGAACTGGTCCGGGAGGTCATCCTTTATACCACCTTCATCGGATGCAGCGCAGCCATCAAAAACCGCTCAACGGTTCGCATCGACGCCCTGGTGCAGCTGGTCGCCTGGCTCAAATACCCGCTGGGCATTTTCAGCTATATGGTCAACCTGGTGTTTGCCGCGGTCATGATCTATTTCGGCTATCTATTGTGCGTCCTCCAGGTGGAAAGCAACCAGACGACCTTGATCCTACAGATACCCACCGTCTACCTTTACGCGATTCTGCCCCTGATGGGCGTTTTGATGTTCGTTCGAGTGCTCATGGTGATGGTCACGGATATCCGTGCTCACAGCGCCGCGACCCAGCGCTGACGAGGAGTGGATGACACCGCCTGCTGCTGAAGGAGCCGAATCCAAATGGAATTCAATGTAATCGCAATACTGCTGATGCTGTTGGGGGCCATGGCGGCTTACGTGCCGGTCTACATGAGCCTTTTTTTTACCGGGGTGCTGGGCTTTATTTTCTTTGCACCGGATCCCCAGACCTTGATGCTGGCGCAAAGTTTTTTCAAGAGCATGGACAACTTCGCCCTCGTCGTGGTTCTTTTCTTCATTCTCTGCGGCAATATCATGACGGCCGGCAGCATCGTCGAAAAGCTCATCAAGGTGGTGAACACCCTGGTGAGCTGGCTGCCGGGCGGGCTGGGCATGGCCGGATGCCTGGGCTGCGGCCTGTTCGGCGCCATTTCCGGTTCCACGGTTGCCACCGTGGTCGCGCTGGGAGGCTTCATGATCCCCGCCCTTATCCGGAACGGCTACGATGAAAAGTACTCCATCGGCCTGATGACCACCTCGCCCAACCTCGGAATCATCATACCTCCCAGCATCAGCATGATCCTCTACTGCATGATCACCAACGTCTCCCTGCAGGGGCTGTTTCTGACCGGATTCATCCCGGGCGTTTTCATCATGGGGTTGACTTGCATTTACACCTACTGGCACTTCCATGCCAGCCGCACGGTGGTGCGTCTGCCAGTGCCCAGTTTCAGCGAGGTCCTCATGGTTTTCAAAGAGGGCTTCTGGTCCCTGATGCTGCCGGTGATCATCTTCGTCGGTACCTTTTCCGGCGTGTTCACGGCCAACGAGGCGGCTGTGGTGGCTTGCATGTACGCCTTCATCGTGGAACTGTTCATCCACAAGACGATGAAATTCAGGGATGTCAAGAAAGTCGTCGTCAGCTCGGCCGTCACCTCGGCCACGCTTCTTATCATCGTGGCCGGCGCCACCTGTTTCGGCCGCTACCTGACCTTCGAAAACGTTCCTGGCAAGATCGCCGAGGCAGTGGTTGAAAACATCCAATCTCCCATCGTGTTCCTGCTGGCCATTAACTTGTTTTTCCTGGTGGTGGGGATGTTCCTGGACGTGATTTCCGCCACGTTGATCATCGGCCCCGTGGTGATCCCGCTGCTACCGACGTTTGACATCGATTTCATGCATTTTGGGCTGCTCATGACGGTGAACCTGGCCATCGGCTACTGCACCCCGCCGGTGGGCGTGAGTATGTACATCACCGGCGCTATCGCGAACAGGAACATCATCTTCGTTTCCAAGGCAGTGCTCCCGTTCCTGGTCATCCAATTAGCCGTACTTTTCGTGATGACGTATTTGCCGGATTTGGTCCTGTGGCTTCCCAAAGCCATGGGCTTCTGGGAAGCCATCGAAAGCAGCATACCCGCCCTATGATCGGTTTGCGGCCGTTTAACCGAAAATGTCCTGTACACCGGATAATGTCCGGTTTGTGTCCGTGCCTGCGCTGCGCAAGGTCATCGTTGACTTTGGATATGCTGCCGGATATGATTCCACCCTTAAGTTATCAGCCTGCAGACTGAATTGACCATTTCAGAGAGAGGACATTGACTTATGGATTTTGCGCTTTCAAAGGAACTGGAAATGCTGCGGAAGGCAGTGCGGGAGTTTGCGGAGAAGAAAATTGCACCCTATGCGGATGAATGGGATGCCAAGCATCATTTTCCGTACAAGGAAGCTATCAAGCCCATGGGCGAACTCGGCTTTTTCGGCGCCGTGATCCCTGAAGAATACGACGGCGAAGGCATGGGGTTTCTGGCGGCCATGATCATCACCGAGGAGATTGCCCGGGCCTCCAGCTCGCTCCGGGTGCAGGTGAACATGCAGATGCTGGGCTGCGCCTACACCATTTACAAATACGGCAGCGAGGCCGTGCGCAAGAAGTACATCCCCAAGCTGGTCAGCGGCGAGTATCTGGGCGGATTTGCCATCACCGAGCCGGACGCGGGTTCGGACGTCATGGCCATGGGGTCCACCGCTGAGGACAAGGGCGACCACTGGCTGCTCAACGGGTCCAAGACCTGGATCTCCAATGCGCACGTGTCCGACGTGCTCATTTATTACGCTTACACCGACCGCTCCAAGGATTCCCGCGGGCTGTCGGCCTTCGTGCTGGAGACCAAAAATTTCAACGGCGTCAAGACGTCTCAACTTGAAAAGATGGGCTCGCACTCCTCGCCCACCGGCGAGGTTTTCCTCGCCGACTGCCGCGTGCCCAAGGAGAATATCTTGGGTGCGCCCGGGGATGGTGCCAAAATCGTGTTCAGCTCGCTCAACCAGACCCGCCTGTCGGCAGCCGCCGGTGCCGTGGGCCTGGCCCAGGCCTGCCTCGACAGCGCCATTAAATACGCCAACACCCGCAAGCAGTTCGGCAAGAAGATCGGCGAATTCCAGATGAACCAGGACCTGATCGCGCAGATGTCCGCCGAGATCGAGGCCGCGCGCCTGTTGGTCTACAAGGCCGCCTGGGCCAAGGACCAAGGCCGGCATGAAAACGGCCTGGACGTGGCTCAGGCCAAGTATTTCGCCGGCGAAGTCGTTACGAAATGCGCGACCTACGCCATGCGAATTTTAGGCGCTTACGGGTATTCGACGGAGTACCCCGTTGCCCGGTACTACCGCGATGCGCCGACCTACACCATGGTCGAGGGATCGGCCAACATCTGCAAATGGATCATCGCGCTGGATCAGCTCGGTATCCGCAAGGCGAACCGGTGAAACGAGAAAGGAGTTCTGCATGGACATCGTGGTATTGGTGAAGCAGGTGCCGGACACGGAATCGTTGGTGCAGATTGCCGGCGACGGGGTGTCGATCAAGAAGGATGACATCAAGTGGATCATGAACCCGTATGACGAGCTGGCGGTGGAAGAGGCGCTGAGGATCAAGGAGGCCAAAGGCGGCACGGTGACCGTTCTTTCGGTGGGAGCGCAGAAAGCCCAAGAGACCATCCGCACCGCGCTCGCCATGGGCGCCGACAAGGGGCTGCTGGTCAACGACCCTATGGCGGAAGGCGGAGATGCGTTGGCGACCGCGCGCATTCTGGCCGCTGCGGTGAAGAGCCTGCCGTTTGACCTCATCATAGCGGGGCAGCGGGCCGTGGATGAGGACAACTACCAGGTGGGAGCGGCGGTGGCGGAATTTTTGGGCATCCCGCACATTTCACTGGTATCCAAAGTGGAGCTGTTGGAGGGCCGGATCCGCTGCCAGCGTTCAGTGGACGGCGGTGCGGTAACGGTGGAAGCACCGCTGCCGGCCCTGTTCACTACGCAACGGGGGTTGAACGAGCCGCGCTATGCGTCCCTGCCCGGGATCATGAAGGCGAAGAAAAAGCCGCTCGAGGTGAAAACCGTGGCCGCTCTGGGGTTGGATCCGGCGCGGGTCGGCGCCGCCGGGCGCAAGGTCATGGTCAAGGCGCTGCGCCTGCCGCCGGAACGCAAGGCCGTGCGCATGATTGCAGGGGAGACGCCGGCTGCGATTGCCGCTGAACTGGTGCGAGTGCTGCACGAAGAAGCCCGGTTGATCTGAGGATGCTTGAAAGGAGACGGATATGTCACAAGGCGTGGTTGCAATTACCGAGCAGCGGGACGGCCGGTTCCGCAAAGTGTCCTATGAGGTGGTCAGCGAAGGCCGGCGGCTGGCCGACGGGCTGGGCGGTTCACTGACGGCCGTCGTCATGGGGTCGGGCGTGGACGCGCTGGCGGCTGAAATCAAAGCCTACGGTGCAGACACCGTCGTGGTCCTGGACGCTCCGGAGCTTGCCGATTACCGGACGGATGCATATACCAATGTTCTGGCGGGCTGGATCAGCGGCGCTGCGCCGGCGGTGATTCTCACCGGAGCCACGGCGCAGGGCAAGGACCTTGCGGCGCGTCTGGCGGCGCGTCTGGATGCGGGGCTCGCGATGGATTGCACGGCCGTGGTGCTTCAGGGCGGGGTGCTCACCTGCACGCGGCCGATGTTCGGCGGGAAGATCTTTGCGGACGTTCAAATTCAGGGCTTGCCGCAGATCATCGCGGTGCGACCGAACGTGATGCGGATTGTCGAGGCACCGAGGGATAGCGGTGTCGAAAGGCCTGCGCCGCAGCTGGGCGAGATCCGCACAGCGGTGGTCGCCAAAATAATGGATGCCGGCGGTAAGGTGGAACTGACCGAGGCGGATGTGATCGTCTCGGGCGGCCGCGGGACCGGCGGAAATTTTGCCCCGATCGAGGAGCTGGCTGCCGCGCTGAACGGCGCGGTGGGCGCGTCGCGCTCGGCGGTCGACGAGGGCTGGCGCAAACACGGGGATCAGGTCGGGCAGACCGGCAAAGTGGTTTCCCCGGCGCTGTATGTAGCCTGCGGCATCTCGGGAGCGATCCAGCACCTGGCCGGCATGTCGACTTCCAAGGTGATCGTGGCCATCAACAAAGACGCGGAGGCGCCTATTTTTTCCAAGGCGGACTACGGTGCGGTCGGCGACATCTTCCAGATCCTGCCCGCAGTCACCGAGGCGGTGAAGAAGCTGAAAGGGTAAGGGGTCGTGGATAAGGTCATGCAACGCGAGCAGCTTGAATTCGACGTTCTCTTCGTGGGCGCGGGACCTGCCAATCTCGCCGGTGCCATCCACCTGAAAAAACTCGCTCAGCAGCAGAGCCGCGAGATTGAAGTCGCCGTAATCGAAAAAGCCGAATCCATCGGTGCCCATTCCCTGAGCGGGGCCGTACTGGATCCGCGGGCGCTGCGGGAACTGTTGCCGGATTTTCGGGACAGGGGATGCCCCATCGAGGAAACGGACCTGCGTGATGCCGTCTTCTATCTGACGGCCGGCGGTCAATTCCGGTTGCCTTATGTCCCCCCGTACATGCATAACGAAGGCTGTTTCATCATCAGCCTGTCGAAGTTCTGCGCCTGGCTCGGATCCATTGCCGAGGAGCTCGGGGTGAATGTCTTCCCGGGGTTTGCCGGCGTGGAAGCACTTTACGACGAGCCCGGTCGGCGGGTGGTCGGGGTTCGTACGGGCGACAAGGGCATCAACAAGGAGGGCCAGCCCAAGTCCAATTTCGAGCCGGGGGTCGATCTGCTGGCCAAGGTGACGGTTTTCGGCGAAGGTCCCAAGGGGAGCCTGATTCGAGAAGTCGGCAAGAAACTGGGTATCTTCGCCGGCCGAATGCCTCAAGTGTTCGAGACCGCCATCAAGGAAGTAATCGAAATACCGGCATCCAATCCCTTTATGAACGCACCGTTCACGGTGGTGCACACCTTCGGTTATCCGTTGGGGCTCAACACCAGGGGCGGAGGGTTTCTTTATCGGATGAAGGGAAACCGAGTGTCCCTGGGATTCGTGGTGGGTCTGGATTACGAGGATGCGATGCTCGAGCCCTATCAAGAGTTTCTGAGGTTCAAGAAGCATCCGCTGATCGCCGACATCATCCGCGGCGGCAAGGTG
>JALOPB010000188.1 GCA_025454115.1 Desulfobacterales bacterium
TGATCGACCAGTTTCTCAACTACCTCTTGGTAGAAAAAGGGCTTGCGCACACCACCCTTGAGTCTTACAGCCGCGACCTGTTGCGATTTGCGGATTTCATGGAGCGGAACGGGCACAACATGGTTTCTGGGGAAGACACGCCGCTGCTCTTGAAGCACCTGATTCAACTGCGAAACGAAGGTCTCCATGCGCGCTCCCGCGCCCGGCATCTGGTCACCTTGAGGGGCTTTTACCGCTTTCTGGTTCAAGAGAAGCTCCTCGCATCTGATCCCGCCAAGCGGCTCGACCTCCCCAAAGCCAGTTTGAAACTGCCGGACGTCCTCGGCGTGGAAGAGGTACGATGCCTGTTAAATTCACCCGATACCCGCTCGCCCCAGGGAATCCGGGATGCGGCCATGTTGGAAGTCCTTTACGCGGCCGGGCTGCGCGTATCGGAGCTCGTTCGCCTCAAAATCCAGGATGTCCACCTGGATGCCGGCTTCGTGCGGGTCTTCGGCAAGGGATCGAAGGAACGGATTGTTCCGATCGGGCAGTATGCACGCGAAAAAATTCTTTTCTATCTCGAACACGGCCGCGGCCTTCTGATCCGTGAGCACGCCAGCCCTTACCTGTTCGTGGCACGCGCCGGCCGGCCCATGACCCGGCAGGCATTCTGGAAACTGCTGCGTCGGTATGCGGTGAAGGCCGGGATCGTCAAAACGGTCGCCCCCCACAGCCTGCGGCACTCATTTGCCAGTCATCTTCTGGAGGGCGGGGCTGATCTGAGAGCGGTGCAGCTGATGCTGGGGCATGCGGATATCTCCACCACTCAGATCTACACCCATGTAACCAGGGACCGGCTCAAGGAGCTGCACCGGAAATTCCACCCCAGGGGATGAACGTTGAGATACATGTTCTTGACAACAGCTCTTGGTTTCACCTAAGTGTGGCGGACAAATTGGATTATCCTCCGCAGGGTGAGCCTGCCTCAAAATTAATCCGAATGACCCATATAGACCCTTCGACGACCATCGGCTGCTGGCATTCGCAGGAATCGTCTATTGAACCCTTCGAAGCATCGATTCAAGGGGCCCTGCTGAATGTGACCCGTCCGATTTATGTGATCGAACATCCGCAGGGGCTTGCCATCAGCCAGAGCGGGACGGCCGAGCTGTGCGCAGGCTCCCGAGCGGCCGGCAGCGGAATGGCCTTGCGAGCCTTTGTGCCGCCGCTTCACCCTCGTGGGCTCGGAGACATCACGTTCAAAACCCGCCATGGCCTGCGGTATGCGTATGTAGCGGGTGAAATGGCGAACGGCATCACCTCGGTACGCATGGTCAGGGAGGCGGGCCGGGCCGGCATGGTGGGCTTTTTCGGGGCGGGCGGTCTGATGGTGTCGGAAGTGGAGGCGGCCATCGACCGCCTGCAACGCGAAACTCCTGGGATCCCTTTCGGCGTCAACCTGATCCACAGCCCCGGAAACCCCGAACTTGAAATGGCGTTGGCCGACCTTTTTCTGAGGCGGGATGTCCGGCTGATCAGCGCCTCGGCGTATGTTGAACCCAGCCTGCCCCTGGTTTATTTCCGCGCCAAAGGCACTCACCGCTCGAGCGAAGGACGCATCGTCTGCCCCAACCAGATCATCGCCAAGGTATCTCGGGTGGAAGTCGCACGCCGATTTTTGGCACCACCGGCCGAAAAGCACCTGGCTCGCCTGCTGGAGCTCGGGCTCATCAGTTCCGAGGAAGCCGCTCTGGCCGCCGCGGTTCCCCTGGCGGCCGAGTTGACGGCCGAGGCCGATTCCGGCGGGCACACCGACAACCGCCCGGCCATAACGCTGTTACCGACGATGCTGGCGCTGCGGGATGAGCTGTCGGCCGTATACGGCTACGATCGGCCGCCGTGCGTCGGCCTCGCCGGCGGGATCGCCACCCCGGAGTCCACGGCGGCGGCCTTCGCCCTCGGCGCGGCCTATGTGCTGACGGGGTCCGTCAACCAATGCTGCGTCGAGGCCGGCACCTCCGAAGCGGTGTGTGTCATGCTGGCCGAAGCCGGGCAGGCGGATGTCGCCATGGCGCCCGCCGCCGACATGTTCGAACTGGGCGTAAAAGTCCAGGTGCTCAAGCGCGGAACGATGTTCCCCTACCGTGCCGCCAAGCTCTACGAGTTGTATACGACGCATGCCCGCTACGATCAGATTCCCGCCAAACAGCGTGAAATGCTTGAGCGTGATTTTTTCCGCTGTTCGTTCGAGCAGGAATGGGAGCAGACCCGGCGGTTCTTCATGCAACGCGATCCGAAACAGGTCGAACGCGCCGGCAACGACCCCAAACATAAAATGGCTCTGGTGTTCCGTTCTTACCTGGGGCGATCCTCCGCCTGGGCCATCCAGGGCGAGCCGACCCGTAAGATCGACTATCAGATCTGGTGCGGACCGGCCATCGGCGCCTTCAACCAGTGGGCCAGGGGCAGTTTTTTAGAAGCGCCGCAAAACCGCCGGACGGTGGCCGTAGCAATGAACCTGCTTTTCGGCGCCGCTGTCCTCACCCGCGCCAACTGGCTGCGCGCCCAGGGGCTTGCGATCCCCGGCAGCGCCGGGTCGGTGCGGCCGATGGCGCTGGCAGAGATTTATGAACGCATCGATGCCGCGTCGTAACGCTAATCCCGTTTTGAAGCTTGATCTTGAAATTCTTGCGGGAACTCACTATAAAGACAAGTTGGTTTTAATTTCCGACAGCCGGGCTCCTGAGATTCGCCGATCGGCAGCGCAGGCTTGGCTCGTCTTTTCGCCCTAATTGCATTGATCAGGTAGTCTGAGTGAGCATGAAGGAAGAATCCTGCCCGGCCGCCATCATCGGAATGAGCTGCTTCTTTCCGAAATCATCGGGATTGAAGGCTTACTGGCGGCTTTTGTTTCAGGGGTTGGACGCTATTTCGGAAGTCCCCGCGACCCACTGGTCGAAACAGGACTATTTCGACCCGGACCCCCGCACCCCCGATCGGGTCTATTGCACCCGCGGGGGGTTCATTTCCCCTATCGACTTCGACCCTTCCGAATTCGGCATTCCCCCATCATCGCTGGAGGCGACCGATACCTCACAATTGCTGGCGCTCGCCGCGGCCAAGCAAGCCTTGCGGGATGCCGGGCTACCGCTCGAACGCCGGCGGGCCAGCGTCATTTTAGGCGTCACGGGCACCCAGGAGTTGGTCATACCGTTGAGTTCCCGCCTTGGTTTTCCCAAATGGCGCCGGGCGTTGCAGGACGCCGGCATCGACGACGAACGCTGCGAACGGATAATCCGGAGCATCGCCGACTCTTATGTATCTTGGCAGGAGAGTTCCTTCCCGGGCCTGCTTGGAAACGTCGTGGCCGGCCGGATCAGCAACCGACTGGATCTGAGCGGGACCAACTGCGTGGTGGACGCCGCCTGCGCCAGCTCATTTGCCGCCTTGCACCTCGCGCTGTTGGAGCTGGCTTCCGGCCGCAGCGACCTGGTGATCACCGGCGGGGTCGATACGCTGAACGACATTTTCATGCACATGTGCTTCGCCAAAACCCAGATTCTCTCTCCCACCGGCGACGCGCGGCCGTTTTCGAAAAACGCCGACGGCACGGTGCTCGGGGAGGGCATCGGGCTGGTGGTATTGAAACGCCTCGCGGATGCCGAACGCGACGGCGATCGAATCTATGCCGTCATCAGGGGACTCGGTTCGGCGAGTGACGGCCGGTCGCAAAGCATCTACGCCCCGCGCATTGAAGGACAGATTAAAGCCCTCGAAACCGCCTACACGGCAGCCGGAGTCGATCCGGAAACCGTCGAACTGGTGGAGGCGCACGGCACGGGCACGCGCGTGGGCGACAAAGTCGAATTCCAGGCACTTTGCCAGGTCATGGGGAAAACCGCCGACAGCGGCAAACGTTGTGCACTGGGCTCGGTCAAATCCATGATCGGCCACACCAAGGCCGCGGCCGGCGTCGCCGGCCTGGTCAAAGCCGCTCTGGCGATTTACCACAAGGTCCTGCCGCCCACCCTTAAAGCGGATGAGCCGGATCCTGCCCTGGAGTTCGAATCTTCTCCGTTTTATCTGAACACCCGCACCCGCCCCTGGCTGGCGGCCGACGGCCACCCGCGACGCGCGGGGGTCAGCGCCTTCGGCTTCGGCGGGAGCAACTTCCACGTGGTGATCGAGGAGCACCATCCCGCGAAACCGTGCATCGCCTGGGATGGCTCGGTACAGATTCTCGCCTTTTCGGCCGATGATCGCGAGGCCCTCGCGCAGTCCATCGAGGAGTTCAATCGGTCTCTGCCGGATCCTATTTCCGAAGCCGACTTAGCCCGGGCCGCCGCATCGACCCGGGTCCGCTTCGATGCGCGTCACCCGTTCCGGCTGCTCCAAGTGGTCGAGGGGCCGGACCCGGTTCGCGCCGATCTGCGGATGGCCGTGGAACGGCTTTCATCGCACTCCAATAAAAGCTTCTTCAAGTTTTCCCATACATGCTTCGGCGGTCCGGTAGAACGCGGCAAACTGGGATTCCTGTTTCCGGGCCAGGGCAGCCAGTATCCGGGCATGGGACGCGACCTGGTATGCCGGTTCCCGATGGCTATGGCGGTGCTGGAGAACGCAGAGCGGCGTATGGGGTTAAAGCCGTCATTGAGCAATTTGATCTACCCTTGCCCGGGAGCCGAAACCGAAGCGGCGGAAAACGCCCTGCGGGCGACGGACGCAGCCCAGCCGGCCATTGGCGCGATCAGCCTGGCTCTGTTGCGCGCACTGGAAGAGTTCGGCGTCGGACCGGATGCCATCGCCGGACACAGTTTCGGTGAATTGACGGCGTTGTGTGCCGCCGGCTGGATCGATGAAGCCGACTTTTTGGATCTTGCGGCCGCTCGGGGCCGCGCCATGGCTCAAGCCGAACCCGGTGCCATGCTGGCCGTGCGGGCGCCGCTCGCGGAACTGACCGAGCGGTTGGCGCATTCAAACCTTCCGCTAATTCTGGCCAACCGCAACGCCCCCGATCAGGGAGTGCTGTCCGGATCGCAAGAAGCGATCGAGCAGGCGGCTGCGTGGTGCCGACAAATCGGCTATGCGCTGAAGCCGCTTCCGGTGGGCGGTGCCTTCCACAGCCCGCTGATGAGCAGCGCTCAAAAGGAATTCCTGAAAGCGCTCGATGCCGCTAGCATCCGGCCGAGCCCCGTCCCGGTCTTTTCCAATAACACCGGCGGCCCCTATCCGGAAGATGCCGAAAAGGCCCGCCAGCTGCTTGCCGGACACATGCTGCAGCCGGTCGATTTCGTCGGCGAGATCGAGGCCATGTACGACGCCGGTGTTCGCACCTTCGTGGAAGTCGGCCCCCGCCGTATCCTGACGGGCCTGGTTGCCGCCATCCTCAAGAATCGTCCATTCCAGGCTTTCGCCGTGGACGGATCCAGCGGCACGCACGCCGGCCTGAGCGACCTGGCTAATGCGTTGTGCCATCTGGCGGCCCTGGGTTATCCGGTCCGTCTGGAACGCTGGGAATCCCCGCACCCGCCGGCAGAAGAGAGCCGCATGCGGATCCCGGTCAACGGCGCCAATTTTCGCAAACCCGAACCACCGCCCCCGCCGCTGCGCAGCCCATCGCCGGAAGCGGACGCTCGCCGGCGTTATGCAGCTCTCCAAAACAGCGCGCCGGGCCAACCATCCCTCGCGGAAGGCTCGCTCCGGTCACTGCAAATTCCATCCGATAGCAAAGACACCATGGCGAAAAACATCAACGGCAATACGGACTCCGTCACCGATGCACTGCGGTCGGTCCA
The DNA here is from genome assembly GCA_025454115.1 of Desulfobacterales bacterium. Classification (GTDB taxonomy): domain Bacteria; phylum Desulfobacterota; class Desulfobacteria; order Desulfobacterales; family SpSt-501; genus SpSt-501. Next base: position 5,778 of record JALOPB010000188.1, read on the forward strand.
GGAAGGGCTTAAAGCGATTCAGGCCATCCAGCTCCAGACCACCCAGGCCCACGAGAAATTTCTTGAAACCCAGAGCGAAACCGCTCGCGTACTGCTCGAACTGGTCAGAAGCACCAGCCGACTGGCCGGCCTTTCCGCCGACAGCCCGGAAGAGGCACGGTTGCCCGCCACGAGCCAGTCCGCTCAGGCACCGGCCGAGGTCGTTCTAAAGCCGGAGGTGTCGACATCTCAACCACCGACCGTTCAACCTTCCGACCCGTCTCCGGTTACCGTTTCCGAGCGGTCGGTTCAGGCCGTTATCCCCATCGTAGCACAGTCGACGCCCCTCTCTGCCGAACCGCGCGCCGGAATCGAAACGGTTTTGCTGGCCGTCGTGAGCGGGTTGACCGGGTATCCGGTCGAAATGCTCGGGCTGGACATGGACATCGAAGCCGACCTCGGCATCGACTCCATCAAGCGCGTGGAAATCCTCTCCGCCCTCGCCGCGCCCAAGCTCGAAAATCAGCCCGCTTCCGCCGCAGCACCGGCCTCGGTCGAATCCTTGCCGACGAACGGCGCCGATCGTCAGGCGCTGACGCAGGCGCTGTTGGGTGTGGTCAGCATGCTGACCGGGTATCCGGTCGAAATGCTCGGGCTGGACATGGACATCGAAGCCGACCTCGGCATCGACTCCATCAAGCGCGTGGAAATCCTCTCCGCCCTCGGAGCGGGTTCCCGGCCTGCCGGCCGTCGCACCCGAGGATATGGCACAGCTCAAAACCCTCGGTCGGATCATCGATCACGTTAGCCGCCCGCCGCACGTCGCCGACACAACTCAACCGACTCAATCGCCCCCGGCTCCAGTCCAGGATGAATCGACTGCGCCGGCGTGTGCCTGGGCTGCGGAGCAGCCCGCCGGCCGACTCGCGCTGCGCCAGGTGGTAACGATGCAGCCGGCCCCGGCCTTAGAGCCATTGACGGCTTCTATACCCTATGGCCGCAAGGTCTTCATCACCGACGACCGCACGGGGCTCTCCCAGGCGGTTCTGGCCGAATTCGGGAACTTGGGTATCAACGCCGTCCTGGTATCGGCCGACATTCTGAGATTTAAGAAGGACCTGCCTCCGGCCGCCGGACTGGTCGTCATCCAGAACCCGGCGTCGAAAACCATGGAAGCGGATCTCAAGAACGCCTTTGAATTGACCCGCACCCTCGCCGCCGATCTTCAGGAATCGGCTAAACTGCAAATCGCTTTTTTCACAACGGTCACCCGCATGGACGGCGCTTTCGGGTTCAGCGCCCAGCCGGTCGCAAACCCTGTTCAGGGAGCGCTGGCCGGCCTGGCCAAAACCGCAGCCACGGAATGGCCGGAGGTGTTCTGCCATGCCGTGGACCTCGCCCCGGACTGGAGAGACCTGCGCCATGCCGCCCGGGCGTTGATCCGGGAGGTCATGAACCGCGGCCCGGTTGAAATCGGACTGGCCGAGACGTCCCGCTGCACGCCGGTGCTCGTCCCGCAGGACTATCCCGACGGCGACCTCAACCTGCAACCCGGCGACGCGGTCGTGATCAGTGGCGGCGCACGCGGCATCACCGCCGTCTGCGCCCTGGAGCTGGCCCGCCGGGTGCGCCCGGCTCTCGTTCTTTTGGGCCGCTCACCCGAGCCGGTCCCCGAACCGGAGTGGATGCGCGGCGCGGAAAGCGACGCCGAGATCAAGAAAGCGCTCCTGCAAACCGAGTTCGCCGGAGCATCCGCCAAGCCGGCGGATGTCGAACGCCGCCTGAAGCAGCTGCTGGCCAGCCGAGAGGTAGCACGCACGCTCGATGCCATCCGTTCGGCCGGTGCCCCGGTCGCCTATTACGCGGTCGATGTGCGCGATGCCGGGCAGGTCCGCTCCGCGATCGATTTAGCGCGCTCCCAGTTCGGACCCATCCGCGGGCTGATCCACGGCGCCGGCGTCATCGAGGACCGCCTCATCGTCGACAAGAGCATGGAGCAGTTCGAACGGGTATTCGACACCAAGCTCGACGGATTCCGGGCGCTGCTGGATGCCGCAGACGCCGACGAGTTGAAAGCGATCGTCATCTTCTCATCGGTCACGGCCCGCATCGGAAACCGGGGCCAGGCCGACTACGCCATGGCGAACGAAGCTCTCAATAAGCTGGCCTGGGCGGAGTCGCAGCGCCGGCCCGGCTGCCGGGTCGTGTCCATCAACTGGGGCCCGTGGGAATGCGGCATGGTCACCCCCTCCATCAAGCGCGAGTTCGAACGCCAGGGAGTGACCCTGCTGCCGGCCTCCGACGGCGCCCACTCCCTGCTGCGCGAGCTCGGCCGGGCAGGCGGCGCCCCGGCCGAGGTGGTGATCGGCGGGACCCTGAATCCTGTTCCGGCTGAGGCTGTCGCGCAGAAGAGCCATACGGAGCTGGCGCTGCTTTTCGAGCGCGAGATCGACATCGAAAACCATCCGGTGCTCCAGTCGCACGTCATTGACGGCAAGGCCGTCGTTCCCATGGCGCTCATGGCCGAGTGGTTCGGCCACGGCGCACTGCACGAAAACCCCGGCATGCTGCTGCACGGCATCGAAGAGCTGCGTATTTTAAACGGCATCCGCCTGGATGCCGAACCCAAGCTGATCCGGGTTCTGGCCGGGAAAGCCAGAAGGAAAAACGGTTTTTCAGAGGTGGATCTCGAACTGCGCAACGGTACCGGCCCGGGCAAGGATATCCTGCACTCGCGCGCCCGGGCCATCCTGACCGAGGACTATTCTCGCCCCCCGAATTACCGGTTGCCGGCGGCCTTGTCCTGCAACCACTACCCGCGGTCGGCCGCCGAGATCTACGAGAAGATCCTCTTCCACGGCAGCCACCTCCAGGGGCTGCGCTGGGTTCAATGCTGCACGGCGGACGGCATGGTGGCGGACGTAACCGGCGCCCCCGC
>JALOPB010000189.1 GCA_025454115.1 Desulfobacterales bacterium
CATTATCCTGGCCCATTGGGGCGGGGGGCTGTTTTTTTTCAACCTTCTTAAGAAAGAGGTTAAGGAACGGCTGAAGAACGTGTATTTCGACACGGCGGCCTCGCCGTTTCTCTATGATTCCGGCATCTATCGCGTTGCCGTTCAAGCGGTAGGGGCAGATAAAATTCTTTTCGGCAGCGATTACCCGCTGCTGTCCCAGGGTCGCTATTTCACGGAGATGGATGCTGCCGGGCTTTCAAGATCAGAGCGCGAGCAGATCTGCGGAACCAATGCCGCTCGGCTGCTGCATCTTAAACCCGACTGATTCCGGAGGGCTGCCGATGAAGATTGCCAAGACTGTCGCCGTGGTTCGCTACGAGACGCCACAGGCGTCCGTCCGCCGCGCCGTGGAGCTTTGCCGCGGGTTGGATCATCTGCCGGCCCGGGCCAACGTGTTCATCAAACCCAACATCGTCTTTTGGACTCGTGCCGTCCCTTTCCCCAAGTGGGGGGTGATCACCACCACACGCGTCGTCGAAGACATGGTCATCCTGCTGAAGGAGCGCGGCATCGACGATATCACCCTCGGCGAAGGCATGGTCACCTCAACCCCCGGCGACACGCAAACCCCGGCGCACGCCTTCGAAACCCTAGGTTACGGCCTGCTGAAGCGTCGATACGGAGTGAAATACGTTAACATTTTCGAGCGCCCCTTTATGACGGTAGACGTCGGAGAGGGCTTCAGGCTGAATTTCAACGCGGATGCGATCGAAAGCGATTTCATCGTCAACCTGCCGGTGATGAAATCTCACAACCAGACCATCGTCAGCCTCGGTATCAAGAATCTCAAAGGGTTGATTGATATCGCCTCCCGCAAGCGTTGCCACAGCATGCAGCCCGGCCGCGATCTGCACGCCTGGGTTTCGCGCCTGGCCGATCGCATGCCGCCCATGTTCACCCTGATCGACGGCATCTACAGCAACGAACGCGGTCCCGGCTTCGACGGAAAAATGCGACGTTCGAATATCCTGATCGCCTCGGCCGATTGCCTATCGGCGGATCTGGTCGGGGCAAAACTGCTTGGGCATGACCCCGCCCAGGTGCCCCATCTGGCCGATGCGGCTGCCCGCCGCCGCCGGCCGACCGATCTTTCCGACATCGACAATCCGGGAGAAGAAATCGAGAGCATGGCACGCTACCATGAATACGATTTCCAATATGCGACGACTGAAGAAGGCTGTCTGCCCGTGCCCATGGCAAAGGAGGGACTGAAGGGGATATTCTATCGCAAATATGACCTGTCCATGTGCACTTACTGCTCCGGGATAAACGGGGTCATGCTCTCCGGCATCCGGCAGGCATGGAACGGAACACCTTGGGATGGCGTGGAGGTATTAACCGGGAAAGCCATGCAGCCGACCCCCGGGATGCGCAAGACCATTCTCGTCGGTAAATGCATGTACCGGGCTCACAAGGACCATCCGGCCATTCGCGAGTTGATCGCGGTGAAAGGCTGCCCTCCCAAGCCAAAGGATCTTCTGGGTGCCTTGCGCCAAGCCGGAATCGAAGCCGATCCGGCTTGGTTCGAAAAAATGGATCAGCTGCCGGGTCTTTTCATGGCCCGCTATGCCGGCCGGCCGGAGTTCGAGGAAGGGCACTTCCGCGCGGGGGAATAGAAGGGAATTTACCGAGCGCTTTATTTCCAACCTGGCCCATACCCGGGATCAAGCTCCCCGCATGGCTAACCACATTAAACCCGAATCGCCCTCAAACGCTGCAAGATGGGTTCGACCCGTTTCAGTACTTTCATCGGGCGGTTGGCTATCAATCCATTTCCGCTGCAGTGCAGGCTGCCGGCGGCATAAGCCGCGCGCGTTTCATCATCCGTCAGCACGCCCAACACATCCAGCAGGTTCCCGCTGCATCCATCGGCATCCACATGCTCGACCGTCTGTAGAAGCAGCGTGTTCACCGCCACGACTGCTTCGTCCATATCGGCAAACCCGTTCTCCAAACAGGGTGTTCGGGAGATGAAGCACCGGCAGTTAAATGGCCTCAAGGCATAGATGGAGCATAGTTCTTCGGCAAGTAACGGGCATGATGCACGGCTGGCTTCATCGGGTTCCTCCGGGAGGTCTCCGTCGGCGGCGCACAACTCGGCCAGGGCGTTGGTCGTGGTGGTCGGCCGGAACCGCTGGAGGTCGACGACCTCGTGGATTCGGCCAAAAAGTTTCTGGCGCTCGCCGGGCGGCAGGGTTTCGCAGATCTTATACGCTTCCAGTGTGGTCAGCGTGACATGGGTGGTGCAGCACTCGTGGCAGTGCATCCGACAAGCGACGGTTTGAGTGCGAACGAAGTCGTCATAAACCGCGTAAATCCGGTCGAGGGCCTTGAGCTTGCGTCCGATGTCCATGGAGTTTCCTTCACTCTGAGATATTCAATTGGATTCAGCCGGGCATGGGAATCCTGCCGTCCGAGGTATCAGAAGGCCCCACGAAGATCAAGCGGTCCAAAGCGTCCAGCACGTCCTGCGCTGTCGTGGCCGTCAGACAATCTTCGGCGGCACAGTTGGCGCCAGCGGTCTCGAAACAGGGCAGGCATCCCAGTGGCGGATGCACGATTTGGACCGAGTGTCCCAGCGGCCGCCAGCGGGTCGGGTCGGTCGGTCCGAAAATAACGATGCTCGGCAGTCCGGTCCAGGCTGCCAGGTGACTTGCGCCAGAATCGTTGCCGACATACGCCACGGCGGATCGAAACAGGTTCAAAAGTTGGATGGCGTCCGCAGGGCGATGGACGATCGCGCCATGGCTTTCGAACTCGGAAAGAAGATCTCGCTCTGCCGGCCCGATCACGAACTCAGCGTCCCATCGCCGGGCTTTGATTTGAGCGGCAACTTCAAGAAAACCCGCCAGCGGCCAGCGCTTGCGCGGGCTGCCGGCGCCGGGGTGCAGCAGGATGGTTTTCGAATCGTGGCCCTGGGCGACGGCGATCGGATGAACGGGCGCTGGCGTCTTGATCTGCATCGCTTCGATCACAGCTTCCGGAAGCCAGCCGCAGTCTCGGATGCAATTCACCGCGTGTTCGGTGACATGCAAACGCCGTCCGGCAGCTGGTCGCGGAGGAATTCGTCGGATACAGGCATCGTTGATGTGCTGCAGCGAGGATGCAAGGATTTCGGACATCGAGAAGACCAGAATGTGCGAGAACGGAGCCACCGCGTGCCGGGCTTCCGCATTGGGCGTCTGCGTGAAGAGAGAGGCGACCCACGCGGCCTCGATCGGATACCAGGCATCGACTAGCCGCTCGGCTGCGGCCAGCCTCCCGAGATGACCCTGGCAGAGAATGGCCACCGGACGAAAATGAAGACGAAGTACCGCGATGATCGGAAAGATGCAGACGAGATCGCCCAGCGCTCCCGGGTGCACGATCAGCAACGAAGACAGCGATGTCATTTTCTATCAACGTGCCCGGTTTGCGGGAGGTGTTTCATCGTTGGCAGCCGGGGCTTCCGGTTTCTTGTGTTCGAGGTGATTGCGTTCGATGGGAACCGGTTCGGCGTGCCAGATGTCCTGGTTGTATTCGAGAATGGTGCGGTCCGATGAGAACTTGGCGATCCGGGCGACGTTAAGGATCGATTTCTTGGTCCATTCCTCGGTGTCGCAATACAGAGCGTCGACCTGCATCTGAGCGCGATGGTAGGCATCGAAGTCGGCCAGGACCATGTAGCGGTCCTCATTAAGGAGCAAATCGACGAGCGGCTGGAAAAGTCCCGGGGTATCCGGGCTGAAGAACCCGTTGCGGATGAGATCGACGGCCTGCTTCAACGCCGGGTTTCCCTGATAGTAATCCAGGGGACGGTAGCCGGAGCGCAGGGAGATGACTTCTTCGGCGGTCAGGCCGAAAATGAAAATATTCTCGCGCCCGACCTCCTCCATGATTTCGATATTGGCGCCGTCCAGCGTGCCGACCGTGAGAGCGCCGTTCAGGGCAAATTTCATGTTGCTGGTGCCGGAAGCCTCATAGCCGGCGGTGGAGATCTGCTCGGAGACGTCCGCGCCGGGATAGATGACTTCCGCCAAGCTGACCCGGTAGTTCGGAAGAAAGACCACCTTCAAGATTTGGTTGGTGGCTGTGTCCCGGTTGATCATGTCCGATACGTGGCAGATCAGACGAATGATCATTTTAGCGGTATGGTAGGCAGGGGCCGCCTTTCCTCCGAAGAAAACGGTGCGTGGATGGATGTGGAAGTCTTTTTCCTCTTTCAGTCGCAGCCACAAATAAACCGCGTGCAGGATGTTCAGCATCTGGCGTTTGTATTCATGGATGCGTTTGACCTGGACGTCGAAGATGGCTTCGGAATCCAGCCGCTCGCCGGTCAGCTTGAAGGTCAGGTCGGCCAACCGTTTCTTGTTGCTATGCTTGATTTCGCGCCATTCACGACGGCAGTCGGGATCCTCGGTGAACGCTTCGATCTTGCGCAGTTGACCCAGGTCACGGGCCCAGTCCGTTCCGATGTACTGACTGATGAGATCGGCCAGTCCCGGGTTGGCTGAAAGCAGCCAGCGGCGCGGGGTGATCCCGTTGGTTTTGTTGTTGAAGCGGCCCGGGTACATCTCATCGAAGTCTTTGAGTTCCCGATCGCGCAGCAGGCGGCTGTGCAGCTCGGCCACCCCATTGACGGAGTGCGAGCCGACGATGGCCAGGTGCGCCATGCGCACCCGTTTTTCAGACCCCTCCTCGATCAAGGACATTCTGCTCTTGCGGTCGCCATCGTGCATGAAACGGATGGACAGGTCCCGCAAAAAGCGGCGGTTGATCTCATAAACGATCTCCAGATGACGCGGCAGGAGCCGTTCGAACATGGAGACCGGCCATTTTTCCATGGCCTCGGCCATCAGCGTGTGGTTGGTGTAAGCGCAGGTACGGGTGGTGAGGTCCCAGGCCTTTTCCCAGTTCATACCGTAGCTGTCGAGAAAAAGCCGCATCAGCTCGACCACCGCCAGCGACGGATGCGTGTCGTTCATCTGGATGGCGACCTTGTCGGGAAAGGCATCAAAATTGTCGTGGTTGACCAGGTAGCGCCGGATGATGTCCTTGATCGAACAGGAGACAAAGAAATACTGCTGCTTCAGCCGCAGTTCACGGCCTTCATAAAACTCGTCGCTCGGATAAAGCACTTTGGAGATGTTTTCGGAAACATTTTTTTCCTCAACCGCCTTGAGGTAGTCCCCGTGCTGGAAATAATTCAGGTCAAACTCTTTGGAGGCCCGGGCCGACCAGAGTCTCAGGGTGTTCACGGTGGTGTTGCCGTAGCCGGCTATCGGAATGTCGTGAGGGATGCCCACCACGTCGCTCGTATCCACCCACTCGCTCTTCAGGGTTCCATCCGGCAGCCGGGTCTGCTTGACCCGGCCATAGAAGTGAACCGTGAAAATGACTTCCGGATGGGATATCTCCCAGGGGGTGCCGTAGCGCAGCCAGTTTTCGGGCAGCTCCACCTGCTGCAGGTTGCGGATCTCCTGGTCGAAGATCCCGAACTCATAACGGATGCCGTAGCCCATGGCCGGGATCTCCAGCGTTGCCAGCGAATCCAGGAAGCAGGCGGCCAGACGGCCCAAGCCCCCGTTGCCCAGGCCCATGTCCGGCTCTTCACCGGCAAGCTCCTCCACGTCGATGGAAAGCTCCCCCATGGCCCGGCGGGTTTCGTCGTACATGCCCAGATTGATCAAATTGCTGGTGAGAACACGGCCCATGAGGTATTCGGCTGACAGGTAATAAACGCGTTTGACGTCCCCGGTGTAATACTTCTGCTGGGTCTTAATCCAGCGCTCGATGAGGCGGTCGCGGGCAGCCAGGGCCAGAGAGAGGTACAGGTCGCGGTTAGTGGCCGTGTATTGATCCTTGCTCAGAGAATACTGCAAGTGGCTGGCGAAGGAAAGCTGGATGCTTTGGGCGTCCAGACCCTTGCGGAACGTCCCCCACTGTTGAAAGAGCTTGCTTTTTTTCATGGAGATCTCCTTGCGGGCGGAAGCGGCGAAACCGTCGCATCCCATCTGGATGACGACGCCGAAAACGAAGGAAAGCAGAAGGTTGTAATCATCAAAAATTCTACCATGGACCCGATGGCTCGTCAAATCGGAACAGGAGAAATCGGAATGGGAGAAAACGCCATCGATTCGCGGTGAGGGTTGTGCGTGCACTCCATGTGGTTTAAACTTGGACGATCGGAAGGACCCGTGACTGAGCATGAGCCGCTGACGCTGCTTGCAGAGGGAGAGCGCAAACGGGGTGGGTCCGCCAAACGTTGCCTTGAGTAAAGGAGAATGGCCATGACGGTGAGCATGGACAGTCATAATACGATGCCAGCAGTCGTAATTTCCCCCCGCGCGGCGCGGCGCCTGGCGGATGGGTTCCTGTGGGTTTATTCGAATGAAATCGAGGGGCGCGATGATCCCGGTGCACCGGTATATTGGTGTCGGTTCATGCGTGAAGGCCGCACCCTCGCGACCGGCTACTTCAATCGGCACTCGCTGATTGCCGGCCGGGCGGTTGCCTGGGGTGAAGCCCATGATTTGAAGCCGCTGCTGGAAGATCGGCTCGTTTCAGCCTTTACCCGGCGATTGACGCTGGAGAACGGATCCAGTGCCCGCATTGTTTTCTCGGAGGCGGACTTGCTGCCGGGTCTGGTGGTCGATTTTTTTCCGCCCTTCGCGGTTCTCCAGAGTAGCACCGCCGGCATGGATTTGATACTGCCGCTGTTGGAAGCGAGCGTGCCAGAGCTGATCGAACGCGTGTTCCGCAAGACGTTACAGGGACTGGTGCTGCGCTGTGACTCGGCCGTGCGCCGCCTGGAGGCGGTGGATATGTTTCGGAGAGTCGTTTTCGGTGATTCGGCCGCCATGATGCGGGCGGAGGTGGCGGAAGACGGGGTGCGGTATGCCGCCGACCTGGTCGCCGGGCAGAAGACCGGTTTTTTTCTCGACCAGCGTGAAAATCGGCGGCGCCTGGCCGCCTTCGTTCGAGGAATACCCTCCGGCCGGGTCCTGGATCTGTTTTGTTATTCCGGCGGCTGGGGGCTGCGAGCGCTGAAAGAAGGCGTCAGGCATGTCACCTTTGTCGATGAGAGCCGTGATGCGCTGGATCTGGTAAAAAGCGGACTGGCCGCCAATGGTATCGATCCGGAACGGGCCGAGTTGCATCACGGGGATGTGTTTGACTTTCTGGCCAGACAGCAGGAGTTGTATGATGCGGTGGTGAGCGATCCACCGGCTTTTGTGAAATCTCGCAAAAACCTGCCGCAGGCCATCAAAGCTTATCAGAAGCTGATCCGCATGGCCTGGCGCCGGCTGAAGCCGGGCGGGATGCTGTTCGTCTGCAGCTGCAGCCACCATCTTTCCGAAAGCGAGTTTCTCAACCTGCTGGCTGAAGCCGTTGCAAAGGAACACGGGTTGGCCCACCTCGTTTATCGGGGCGGGCAGTCCCAAGACCACCCGGTGCTGTTATCCATGCCCGAGACGTCGTATCTGAAATGCCTGGGGGTACGGAAACTGGCGGCTGCCTGAACCATCCTCGTGTCGCCGGCAGGCGTGTTCCGCAGTGTTTTTTCGCTTGCTTTTCCCTATCGGTTTACTTAAAAGGGGCAGGATTTAGCGTCACCGGCAACGGCCCGCCTTCGGGCGCGCTGCCGGAATCAATCAACGATTCAAGGACGGAATACATGAACACAGGCGACCCCGGCAGTAGTCCGAGTCACCGAAGAGGCAAATACGTTTCAATGCCGGGTCAATTGGTTCGAGATCGAAACGCCGGCCAGCGAGCAACGCGCCCCTGATGTAAGGGCAGGCTCCTGACCGTTTTGGCCTCGAAACGATGGACCCAAGGCGGGTAGGAGATGCCCGATGACCACTTCCACTTCCCC
>JALOPB010000016.1 GCA_025454115.1 Desulfobacterales bacterium
CGCCCTTGTTTGGCCATCTGATAGCCGTCCAGGCAGGTTACAACCGAGGCCGCTTCACCGGGGATGTTTACCAGAATGGATGTAGTGGATCCGCCGTACATCGAACCATAATAAATCCCAGCCAGCATGATGATCGCAGCCTCGGGAGAAGCCTTGAATGTGACCGGCAAGAGGAGCGACATGGCCCCGACCGGCCCGATGCCTGGCAGCACTCCGATTAGGGTCCCGACAAAGACTCCAACGAAGCATGAAAACAGGTTGGCGGGATCCAAAGCGACGCTAAAGCCGGTAGCCAGGTGCTGCAGTAGCTCCATCGAATTGTCCTATAGAAAGTCGAAAAGCCCCTTTGGAAGCTGGCATCCGAGCCAATATGCGAACACCACATAGGCCACCGACACCATGACGGCCGAAACGCCGATGGCGGTTCCCCATTTGTGGGGTTCAATCCACTTGAAAAGGAAAAGCAAGAGCAGGAATGTGGTTGGCAGGAACCCCAAAGGTACAAGCAAATGCGCATAAACCAAGAGGGATGCCAGGACAAACAGGACCTTTCGCCATCCCTGGCCGGACCACAACCTTCTTCTTTCCCCGGGCTGAGTTTTAGATAGAAAGGTCTGGATGAAGATCGCCAGCGATAACCCCAGCATGGCGACCCCCACCCCGAAAATCATAAACCCGGCATCCGGCGCCGACAAAGTCCCCAAGTCAAGATCCAACCCCCACTTAATCAGACCGATCGAGAGGATCATCCAGAAAATGGAACTGATGCGGTCGGCTCTTTTCACCTTGAGCTCCGAAACTTGATAGGACTAAGGTCCTTTAGTTTTTCTTTAACCCGAGCTTTTCAACCAACTCTCTTTCTTCCTCAAACAAGACTCGCACTTGCTTGTTGTAGCTCTCTGTATCCTTATATGCGTAAACCATGTCCAGTTTTTGCAGGATGGCGGTGGTGTCTGGGTCATCCAGAGCTTTCTTGAAGGCATCATGAAGTGTTTTCACAACCGCAGGGTCTAGTCCCTTGGGTCCTGCCAGACCGAACGGAGAATCGGCCACGACATTGATTCCCACTTCCTTCAGGGTTGGGACAGTCGACCACTTCTTGGTTCGTTGTTCGCCGAAGGTCACGAGCAGGCGCATGTCCCCTGAGTCCACGTAGGGCGCAAAGCCGGTTGAGTCGGCGGCAACGTTTACATGCCCTCCAAGAAGGGCAGGCATGTTTTCCCCCGTGCCCTTCATGGGAACGTGGGTCCACTTGATGCCCTTCAACATGGCGATCCGTTCCATGGTAATGTTCTGTGTGGTTCCAGCGCCGGGGCTCCCGTAAATGATCTTGCCGGGGTTGTTTTTGGAATAATTGAGCAGTTCATCAAAGGTTTTCCATGGTGCATCGGCTTTGACGACCACTCCGAAGGTGTAAGCGCTAAGTCCAATGATGTAAGTAAAATCCTTCAAGGCATCATAGTCGACTTTCCCCATATGCTGATAGCGAAAGACAGGAATTGAAATCTGGCATATCGTGTACCCATCTGGTTTTGCGGTAGCCGCCATGGCTGCGGGTCCAACCGTTCCGGCACCGCCTGGCTTGTTTTCGACGATGACGGGCTGGCCGAGGTATTTTTTTGCCGACTCGGCATACACGCGGAAGAATGTGTCGATGGCACCGCCGGGAGGCCAGGGACAGATAAGAGTAATTGGTTTTGTCGGGAAATCGGCGCTACGAGCGTTGAGTTGGGTAAAGAGAGAGGCAACCAGAATCAAAAGCACCATTGCCAACAATAGGTTTATCCTTCTTTTCATGATCGGACTCCTTTCTGGTTAGGATTCCACAGCTCTCTAAAGTGTGGGTTGCCGATAGACGATTTCGCCATCCACCATGGTGAGGTCGACGGATGTGTTCAACAGTTCCTCCGCTGGGGTCGACAGGATGTTGCGGGATAAAGCAACCATGTCGGCCAGTTTCCCAACTTCAAGTGAACCTTTGATACTCTCTTCGAAGCTGGCATAAGCACCATGAAGCGTATAGGCCCGCAGAGCTTGCAGTATCTCGACCTTTTGTTCACGGGCGATCGAGCGGCCGGATTTTGTTTTGTGATTCAGGGCGAAATAAAGGCCATGCATCGGGTTGGGATGAATTACCGGTGCATCGGAGCTCAATGCCGCTTTGATGCCATTTTTTAAAAGACTGCCGAGGGGATAAGCCCTCTCCAGATCATTCTGTTTGTATATTTCAAGGTAATTATCGCCAAGCTCGTAAAGAAATGGCAGGCCTAATGCGGGGATGACCTCTAACTCGTTCATTTTTTGCAGGAGGGCATCGTTCAGGAAGCCGCAATGCTCGATCCGGTGGCGGTGGTTGGAGCGGGGGTAACGGGCAAGAGCCTTGGCATAACTGTCCAAGGCCATTTCAATCGCTTTGTCCCCGATGGCATGCAGCGCAATCTGGTAACCTGCTCGGTGGGCATGCTCTATCCGATCGTTCAAATCCTGCTCTGAAATATTCAAAATACCATAGTTTCGAGGATCAGCGGGGTAGGGACTTTTCATGGCCGCCGAGCCGCTGCTGCCAGCACCATCGATCATGACCTTGTAGGGTCCAAGGCGGATTCTCTCGTTTCCAAATCCCGATACCAATCCGGTTTGAAGGAAAGTATCTCCGAGTTGACACACACTCCCGGCCGAGCGGACCATCAGGTAAAGACGAATTTTTATCCAACCTTCCCTGACGCCTTTTTGAAAAACCCGGATCTCCTCAGGATTGACCCCGCTTGCATCGTGCAGGCTGGTAATCCCCAATTGGAGAAAATCCGCATTCATCTTGTTAAGCGCCGTTTCCAAATCCGCTGGAGAGGGCTGGGTCTGCATGCGGATTCTCATGGCCGCCTGTTCGTACAAGAGGCCGGTCGGTTGCCCTTGGGCATCCTTGTCAATCTTGCCGCCGTCCGGATCTGGGGTACCCGGGCTAATATCAAATTCCTCCAATACCCGGCTGTTGGCCACAGCCAAATGCCCACAGGTTCGAACGAGGAAAACCTTATGGTTCGGGGCTGCAGAATCCAGTTCCCACCGGGTGGGATGACGTTTTTCGCGCATGGAAAGGTGGTTGTATCCTCTGCCCAGTATCCACTCTCCCGGAGGAGTGATGGAGGCTCTTTGGGAAACGGACCTCAGCAACTCTTCGATAGAGCAAACATCTCTGGGGCTGCAGGGAAGCTGCAGTTGAGCAATTCCGTATGTCGCTGCATGGCAGTGGGCGTCAACGAATCCTGGGATAAGGCTGCGGCCTTTAAGGTCGATGATATCCGTATGTGAACTTCTGAATTTCAAGGCCTCCGGGGTGCTGCCCACGCAGAGGATTTTGTTGCCTGCAACAGCCACTGCCTCGCAGATTCGATCCTTCCCATCAATCGTTACGGCCGAGCCGTTTATAAATATGGTTTTCGCGCTGGTCATCATGTTTTGCCCCCCGTCAAAGAACTTCTGTCGATTTTTGCGATTTCGGCCTTGATGACCTTAACGATTTTATCTCGTTTGGTTGGTTCCATCCGTTTGGCAATTCCGGCAACGCTTATTGCGGCAACAGCTTCACCATTTGTGTTCGTTACCGTCACTCCGACTCCGATCGTGTCCGGGGTGACGGTTTTGACACTGAGGCCATATCCCAGCCGACGGCTTTGTTTGACTGCCGATCGAACTTCCTCTCCGCTTCGATTGAAAATTTTGTACCTTTCCTCATTCACTTTTATGATCAACTCGGCTTGATCAGCCGGCAACGACGATAAAAAGGCAAGGCTTCCTGCCCCGATGCCAAGAGGCCGCTGGTGGCCGACTTCAAAGGTCAGGACCTGGACGGGGAATTTTCCCACAACTCGATCCAGGCACAAGGCGTCGTTTCCGGATCTTGCAACGAGGTAGGTGGTATCTCCGGTTTGATCTGCAATCCTCTCCAGAGCACCATGAAACAAGTCTTTCAGCTTGAACTGGTTGGCCTTGGTTCCAAGGTCGAAAATCTCATACCCGAGACGATAGGTTTTGGAGGCGGGGTCCATGCTAAGCCATCCCTCTTTTGCAAGGATGGAGAGCATTCGGTGGGCAGTGGCGACGTGAAGGTCCAATTCCTGTGCCAGTTGGGAGAGCCGCACGCCCGTCTCGTTGTATTGGGCGACCTTTTTTAGAATCGACAGCACCCGATGGATGCTTTGGGTTCCACTCGAATTCGCTAAGGAAGGCTTGCTTTGTTTAGCCAATTTTTATTTCTCACATTATGATAAATAATTCATATTATATGAGAACAAAAATTGAATTCCCTGTCAAGCATTTTTTTGGGGATGGTGTTTTTTTGGGGATGGATAGTTTGAAGAAGGTTTTCAGTCCAAATACAATGCGGTTGACTCGATAATCGCCTCATATGATCGGCCACACAGGGGATAGTTTGGACTTCGGCGATTAAGGTAAAAAATTTGGATGACGGGAAATTGCTACCTTAGCTGAACGAATCCACCCAACCGAACCGATCTCATTCAATTAGCGAGGAGAGGTTTCTTCCTTATTCCCCGGCTTCCTTTAGCGGCTCGATGCATGCCTTTGAGTTGTTCTCCACCCGATTGACCAGCTTTGACACCGGGTAGCTCTTCAGTTCCTTCACATTCCTGGTTCTCAGCAGTTCCTCGATCTTGGCAGGCTCCTTATTATCGGGATCAAGCCATTCATCAAAGGCCTCCGGTTTCAGAATCAGCGGCATTCGATTGTGGATATCCTTCACCGAGTCGCTGGCATTCATGGTGATAATCGTGCAGGATTTGTAGGGGCCGGCCTCTGGAGGCGCTTCCTTGTCCTCCCAAATCTCATAAAGGCCGGCAAAGGCGAGAGGCTCACCGGAGGGCAGGCAGATGAAGTAAGGCTGCTTGCTGCCGGCTTTTCCCTTCCATTCGTAAAAACCATTGGCCGGGATTAGACACCGACGGTGTTTCAAGGCGGCTTTGAAAGCGGGTTTGGACGATATGGTTTCCACCCGGGCGTTGATCATCCTGGAGCCGATAGAGATGTCCTTGGCCCAGAAAGGCACCAACCCCCAGTGGCGTTTCTTGATATGCCTGGCGTCTTCGTGTTGGACGATGACGGGTATCTCCTGGGTGGGGGCGACGTTGTAGCTGGGTTGGATTTCGATGGATGGCGGCAGCGCGTTGAAATACCGTTCAAGCTCACGTGATAAACTGTACCGTGCAAAGCGTCCGCACATTAATCGTTCCTCCTCCTTGGGGCTCAAAAAGAGGTGGCCTGGAAAAGGAGGTTAACCAGACCACCCCGGATCACAAGACAGTCGCGATGTCGAAAGCGGATAGTGGTGGACTCTCGGCATTAGCAACTATCTTTTCAATCCGATTAGAAGGTGGGTCTGGTCGATATTGGTGTCAACCGCCCTCCAGTTATCTGCAGACTATGGCCAACAAGGGATACAATCCGTTGGTCGCCATCCAAATGGCTTTCTCTGGCCAGATTTATGCTGATAGGGGTGAGTAGTTACCCAGTAACCTTCATTTCAACCTTTTCTTGGAGTAGGGTGCAGTATAGAATCCTGATCATGCCCGACCGATTCATCAGTGAGCCCATTAAACCTCTGACCGAAACGGCCGACACCTCCCGTATGGCAATCGGCGAGCCCGGCCTTCCTCAGAAATTTGTCTGGCGGGGACGAACGATCTGCGTTAAGGCGCATCCTGCGCGCATGGCATGAAACTGGAAGATGCCGGCATGGCAGTCCCGAAATGTATGTCCACGCAAGCACTGGTACGAGGTGGCAACGGAATCAGACGGCATTATGAAGCTCTATTTCGAAAGGCAGCCTCGCTGCGGTCAAAAGGGGAAGAGAGCGCGATGGTGGCTGTTCAGCATCCGTGAGCTTGAATAGAGAAAAACCCTAATCTGCAGTCGCAAGAATCGAATTTCATCGTCCCTACCGTCCTAACCGTCCCAGCGCTGCTACCCGAAGGGTAGGGGCTATAATAATTCGCGCCAAGGACCCTCCTGGGGAGATCTTCATGGATGCCGGTTACACGCTTCAGCAAGAATTCTTTTTTCGACCATGATGAAGGGGGAAACAAGAAGCTTCACGGGTTCCAAAGGCAAATAAAACATCGTCCTCTGCGTCCAGACCGGCCATTTTTTTCAATTCATTTTTTCTGCGTCAGGCAGATATATACATGTTTTTAGAATATTATTGGGCATAGAAAGCTTAATGCTTCAATCTGTCATCCAAGTCAGAATGTTACGCTTTAAGCGCCGGGCACACTTCCTTCAACCCCGAAAACGGTGATCATTGCCCGAAAGCACTGCCGGAGATGGATATTTGTTTTTGGCAGACTGTTCGGCAGGGAAGGGTGCGTCTTGAACACACTTTCCAGAGATGATTTTTTCAGAGCCTTTTACCCCGTTGAAAATCTTGAAAGTGTAGCAGACAATGGGAAACCTCTGCCAATGAGCGCGGGAAGATACAAGGCAAGACCTCGGCTATCTTGCCGGCGCGGTGATGGGGGATGGGTGCCGGCAATCCTTACTCAGAATGTTGATATGCTGGCAGGTGGTGTGTCGATGTGCTATATTAAAAATCAGGTTGACGCAATTTTTATCCGGCAGCTCCAACAATAACCGACTTTGGATGGCAGACATGAGACATGAGGAGCTTCTTAAAAGGATCAAGATCGATCCGAATGTCTGTTTCGGAAAACCTTGCATTCGCGGTACGCGGATCTGGGTATCCCTCATTATCGATAATCTGGCGGAAGGAGTCGGCGAGGATGAAATACTGGCCGCCTATCCACAGCTGAAATCCGAGGACATTCGCGCCGCCTTGGCCTATGCAGCGGAAATGACCCGAGAACGGGTGATCCCTATGGCGACGGAGGCCATCGGCACTTGAAATTCAAGCTCGATGAAAACCTGGATGTCCGCCTCGCTGCCGCCATGCAGGCAAATGGTTTTGATGGTGATACGGTATTGAGCGAGGCGCTATCCGGCACATCGGATGAAGGCCTATTTGAGGTCTGCAAGGCCACTGACCGAGTTTTGATTACTCTCGACTTGGATTTTGCCAACCCTTTCCGTTTTCCCCCAGGAGCTGCCTCCGGCATTATGGTCTTGCGCCCGCAGAGTATTAACCTGGCACAGGTCAGATCGCTTTTGTTCCATGCGTTAGCAAGACTGAAACAAGAGGATATCAAAGGTCGACTTTGGATCGTTGAGCCTGCAAGGGTCCGAGTATATGTGCCAGAGGATGAGCAAGGATGATGATCGCGGAACTGAAGCTTCTTGCTAACAAAACGGATGTGACCTACCAGCTATGTGTCTGTAATTTCATTATAAGTTACACAAATGCATCATTTCTTTACCGATAAGAAACTGTGCCCAAATTGTGCCCGTCAAGGTCAAATTTTTTCAAATTTTGCCCAAAAGTTCCAAATTTGGCGAAAAAATATCTATCATAATCAACATGTTGAAAATACGCCCTTTTTTGGTCAACCCGATTAACGACTCAAAATCCTCCGGGGGCAACTCCATGCCGGTTCGAGTCCGGCCTCCGGCACCATAATGAAAACAAGGGGTTAACCTTAATTTGGTTTACCCCTTGTTTTCTGGAAATTAGCAAATGTTGTTTCAACCGCCTTTATATGGCTTTCTTATGCTGAACCGATCAAGGAGGATGGGAGTTGAAGATCTTAGATGCCCTCAAGACCGCAGCCCTGTTTCTGATCGCCGCTGGGCTTTTTGTCATGTCCTATGTGATCTATGATGTCATGAGCAGGCATGGCCGATATGCCCCGATCAGCTATGAAGAAGACCAGGTTTTGATAATCGACACCCACACGGGGCATGTCTTGAGCATGAATTACGAGCTAAAAGAAACCACCAGCCCGAAGGGAATCAACCCCATCGCCGGCCGGATTCGGCTATCTTCTTCGCCGCCTCCTGTCACCAACCTAAACCGATAATGCGAGATCATTTTGATGCGCTGTGACGAAACTCTATCGAGCTCCTGAAATTTGATGAGCGAATACCAGTACGAACAGCTTGAAACCTTATCGCTCGTGCGCATGTACCTGAAGGCGCTGCCCGGCGGGGAAAAAGAAAAGCTGCGGTTGATGGCTGCGGACTACCTCGAATTCCGCCGCCGGGTGGACCGTTTTCTTGAGTCCTACTTCGGAAGCATTTGTGACCAAAGCTGCTATCAGAGCCGGCTCAGCGCCTGTTGCTCCCGGGAAGGCATCATTACGTTTTTCGCCGATGTGGTTCTCAATCTGCTGTTTTCCGAAGAAGTCGAAATAGATACGTTAGCCAGCGTACTGCGCCAGGAGGCCAGAGGATTCAAGTGCGTGTATCTCGGCGCTACCGGCTGCCGGTGGAGGATCAAGCCGATTGTCTGTCAAATGTTTCTATGCGAGCCGGCAAAAACCAAGGTGTTCCGTCAGCACCCTGAAGCCGAATCCGAATGGCTCGAGTTCGAGCGTCAACGGAAAAAATTCACATGGCCGGACCAGCCGGTTTTATTCGACATTCTTGAAAAGTATTTCATCTCCTTGGGCTGCTCATCGCCGCTGATGTACATGCACCAAAGCCCGGGTCTGCTGCGGATCAAACAAAAAGCGGGTATTTGATTTTGCTGCCGAAGCAATGACTATCGAGATCACAGGTGGCAGGAAAGACTTAATAGATTCTTGTTAACCGCCTGCCCGGTCTGGACCTGGATATAATCGTGCTGGTTTTCGTTGAAGGGCAGGTAGGCCAGGCGGAAATGGGTGGGATGGATGGTGATGCGGGTGAGCATTTCAGCTACCCGGCGGCGGGGCTTCAAAAAGCCGGCCAGGATTACTTTCAGGCTTTCGCAGGCTTCCTCGACCGGCAATGTGACCGCATGATGGCGTTCGGGCGGCAGCGCCGGAGCCAGCAGCTCCTGTGCCTGCGCCAGCGTGAAGCATCCCGCCAGCCGCAAGAATGCCTGGGCGCGCAGCTTGAAAGCCGGTGCCCAAAAACGGAACTCTCGTCCGGCAACGGACGAATCGATGAGTTTCGGCAGGTTGGCGACTTTCGCCAAATCGCCGTAGTTTTTCAGGCTAATATCTGACATCTCGCAGGTGATCTGCCAAAAAGGCAGGTAAAAAAGGCCCGTCTCAGCGCTTTCCAGGCAGTCGGATTGAACCCGAGTCAATTTTTCACCCGAAGGATACCATGACGAGGTGCAGTTCCGGCAGTGCAGCACCAGTGCCGACCGTTCTCCCTCCAGGTCCCAGCCGCAGTCCGGGCAAAGCGCCGGCACGAAATTTACGCGCCAATTCTGTTTTTCGTCCTTGAGTTCATTGTCGGCAAGGCGTGCTGAAGGAAACCGGTTGCCGTTGCCGACCGGCTGATCCAGGACGGCGTCGTAGAGTCGGTCCCTGACGTAAAAGGGGGAATAGAGCAGCCCCATGGACTCTCCCAGATGGGCGCTGTAAAGAATCGGTTTAGGCAGCGTCTGGCTGCAGCGGGCCTGAAATGCCGTGAAGGTTTCTGAAAAAGATTGGGTCGGAGAAATAAAGCGGCCAGTCAGGTCCTGCGAAAGAAACTTGAGCTTCATGGCCTGAGCCCTCAGACCTAGCGTTGCCGGCGCCCCCGGGATGTCGACGGCACTCTGGTTGACATCCAGAAACTTGTGCTCGTTTCCGGATGGCAGGCTGAACAGCAGAGTGCCCTTGAAGCGCCAGTAGGGAAAGTAAATGAGGTCCTTATCCGCCGGATTTTTGGCGGGCAGGACATAGCGGAAGTAATCCCGGGTCAACAGGAACGACCGCACCCGGCAGAACGGGCAGGCGAACAGCCGGTCGG
Organism: Desulfobacterales bacterium; assembly: GCA_025454115.1. Lineage (GTDB taxonomy): Bacteria > Desulfobacterota > Desulfobacteria > Desulfobacterales > SpSt-501 > SpSt-501. Next base: position 9,850 of record JALOPB010000016.1, read on the forward strand.
TCTCCTCCAGGTTGGCGGGTGCCCCGCACTGCGGGCATTGGTAGTCGATCCGAAACGTCGTCACAGCTTCTCGCCGCAGTCGTTACAGTAAATCGATTCCGACAGGTTTTCAGCCCCGCAGGATTTGCACAGGCTTTTCTGCGGCTGGCTTTTGACCTCAAATCCGCACCGCGAGCAAAATTTCGAGTTCGGGGCGAGGTTTTTGCCGCAGCGGGTGCACTGAATGAAGACCACCACCTGATGCCCGCATTGGGGGCAAAACTTGGCATCCGTCGATAGGCTGTTGCGGCAGTCCGGACAGACATAGCTTTCGGCCGCCTCGGTCTTCGCCCCGGCCGTCTTGGACGAATTGAAATACTGGGCGAACATGGCCGGCAGCATCAGGCCCAGACTGGTGCCCATGCCCGACGAGCCCTCTCCCGAGCTTTCCGACGATTTTTCCATCGCCATCGCCGCCTTCATTTGCATGAGCTTCTCCATGTCCTTGAAAACGCCCATGCGGCTGCGGTCGTCGATAGCCTTTTGGACCTCCGGCGGCGGGGTGATGGCGCTGATGTAAAGATGGGTCAGTCGAATGCCGAAATGACCGAGGTCTTCTTCCAACCGCCGGTTCAGTCCCTGTGACAGCTCATCGTATTTGGCCGGAAGGTTTAGAAGCGTATCCAGCGTCTGGCCCATGAAGTCATTGAAGCGGGAGACGATCACACGATTGATATACTCTTCGATTTCCGAGGTGGTATAAATGCCCTGGGTCCCGACCAGGCGGTTGATGAAAAGGGCGGGCTGAACCACTTGTATGTTGAAAACGCCATAGGCGCGCAGGCGGACCAGGCCCAACTCGGTATCCTTGTAGGCCACCGGGTCGCGCGTGCCCCACTTGAGATTGGTGAATACTTTTAGGTTGACGAAATACACCTCGGCGCGCAACGGACTGCTCATCGCCCAGGGGATACTGGCGATTTTGGTGAGCACGGGGATGTTGCCGGTCTTCAGGGTGTGCCGGCCGGGTCCGAAGGCGCCTACGGCCTTGCCTTTATAGAAAAAGACCGCCGCCTGGCTTTCGCGAACGGTAAGCTGTGCACCCCATTTGATTTCACCCGAGCCTTCCTGGGGAAGGCGGTGAACCAAATTTTTTCCGGTTTCGTCGAACCATTCGAGATTTTCCAAAAAGACGATATTGCTGGCAAGCATGTTCCCTCTCTTGAGTTGATGAGTGAATGAAACTGGGGCTCCTCCATCGGACAATAAAGTATCGGCTGTTTGGGGCTTGGACTTGAACTGTGGAGGAGTACAACGAGCGGGAAGTAGACCTGGACAGCCGAGAATCGGCTTATCAGGCCAGGCGATTTTGGGGGTTTTTATAAAGGCGTTTTAAAACCACTGCGCCGCCCAAGCGCTCACTCGATCATGAACGCGCCAGCCAGTAGATCAGCGGTACCAGCAGGGCGGCCAGGATGAGCAGGCCTGGAGGTGATAGGTAAGCCGTATACCATGGCAGGTTCTGGCGACGAGCCCTCTTGAGCTCGTTTAGAAACCAGTTCCCGAGAAGCGCGGCCGCCGCAAGCACCGCTGCCGATTTAATCAGTTCAATAATTGATGGCATGTTCGAAAAAGGGTACTATATCCCAGCCGCCCAGGCAACGGGGCGTCCGTGTTGTCCTTAGCCGTCGTAACACGAGCAAATTGTGATTGATATTTCCGGCAGCTCGTGTATATTCATCTATTGGTACGCGCTTTCGATCCCAGCGATTCGAAAGCCTCCTAAATGGCGCGCCTGGAGGGATTCGAACCCCCGGCCTACGGATTAGAAGTCCGTTGCTCTATCCAGCTGAGCTACAGGCGCATGACGGTTTTCCCCCTATCACATGCGCGATTGCCTGTCCATAGCGATTCGGCCGGGCGATGTTCTCGCGTTATGATTTTCCCGAAGGTTGTTCGATTAATCGAGCAGTGAAATGAAAACACAGGCCAAATCTAAAAAAGCTGAAACCCAGAAACGAGCCAGGACTACAAATAAAACTAAGCTACCAGTGAAAAGGGCATCAATGGGCAAGAACCCTTTGAAGGCGGCCGGCACTGAAGCTTCGGCTGCTGAGGCTAACTCGCTGCAGGCTCATGCACCTCTGAAACCCGGCAAATCCGACCAGGCGAAAGCAAAGATTAAAGCGCGGAAGACACGTCTGCCGCAAGAACCCCAACCACCGAATAAGCGTGAAAAAACAAGAGGTCTCAGCGGAACCGAATCGGGGAAACCGACTAGCGAACGACCTGCCGACAAGGTAAGGCTCGAGGCGGCACAAAATGAAGATGAAAGGGTTGAAAGCATTCCGGATGAACCCATTGAGGAAGAGGACGTCAAGCCCTTGAAATCACAAAAATCCGGTAAGATCGATAAATCAGACAGTTCCGACAAGGCACTTGTCAAGTTCGACCCGCTGCAGCGCTATTTGTCTGAAATCAGCAAATACCGTCTGTTGACACGTGAAGAAGAGCGCGAATACGGCCTGCGCGTAAAGGAACAGGGTGACAAAGATGCTGCTTATGCTCTCGTCACCGCCAATTTGAGGCTCGTAGTAAAAATTGCTCTTGAATTTCAGCGGGTTTGGATGCAAAACTTGTTGGATTTGATTCAAGAGGGAAATATCGGCCTGATGCAGGCTGTCAAGAAATTTGACCCTTACAAGAATGTCAAATTCTCCTACTATGCTTCTTTTTGGATCAAAGCCTATATCCTGAAATTTATCATGGACAACTGGCGCCTGGTAAAGATCGGGACGACTCAGGGACAGCGCAAGCTGTTCTTCAAGCTAAAGAAAGAAAAGCAGCGTCTGATCGACCAGGGGTTCGATCCGAAACCCAAGCTGCTGTCCGAGCGGCTGGGTGTTTCCGAGCGCGAAATCGTTGACATGGATCAGCGGCTGGACAGTTGGGACGTTTCATTGGACGCACCTCTCAAGAATGATTCGGAAACCGAGCGCATTGAATTTCTCAGCACCGATAACGAGTCCGTGGAAGAGCAGGTGTCGAAGAAGGAGATCGAGTTGCTATTGCACAACAAGATCACCGAGTTTCGAAAAAAGATGACGCCACGGGAGATCGAAATCTTCGAGTTGCGCATTTTCTCCGACAACCCGGTCACCTTGCAGGAGATCGGCGATCGTTATGGTATTTCGCGTGAACGAGTCCGGCAGGTAGAGAAGAACATCATCCGGAAGATGCGCGATTTTTTCAAACGCGAAATCCCCGACTTTGCGTCCTATGCAGAAGACACCGGCATGGAGTGAAGACTTCTCCACAGGACTCTTCTCGCCTAGACACCAGGAAACCTTCCCATGAAACACCAGCGACTGGCATATGTGTTCGTGATCTGCGTTATGGCTGCGATGACCGCCTGCACACATCCGGCCGGGTCTCCACCACCGAGTACCGGCGAAGAGCCCCGCGTCATCGAAGAGCCTCGATCTGGAACCGCAAAGTCGGAGAATGAATATTTCTATTTTTTAGCAACCCAGAGTGAGCGTCGGGCCGGCCATGCCGATCGAGCCATTGCGTGGCTCCAAAAAGCCATTGAATTGGATCCGGAATCCGCTTATCTGCGGCGCGAGCTGGCGGCCATTTTTCTGCAGAACAAAGAGGAGAACAAGGCCCTGGAAGTGCTCGACGAGCTGCTCACCAAACACCCGGAAGATATTAAAGGGCTAATCCTTTATGGCGGCATCCAGCAGCTTCGCAAGCAAAACGATGCTGCCATTCGCGCGTACGAGAAAGTGATTGCGATCGATCCTTCGCAGGAGAAGATTTATTCGCTTCTCGGCGGGCTGTACCTTGAAAGCAACCAGTTGGACGCTGCACAACGGGTGTTGGAAAAACTGGTGGAGCGGTTTCCGAAGTCCTACGCCGGTCATTTCCTCCTGGGCCGGGTTTATCTCGGAAAAGCGAAGCCGGGGTTGGCCGAAAACGCTTTCCGTCGGAGTGCGGAGGCCGATCCGGAGAGCCTGGACCCGCTCTTCGAATTGCTCAAACTGGCGCGCGAACAGGGGCGGCGAGAGGACGTGCTCCGGCTCAACCACGAGATCCTCAACCGTGATCCTGAAAACAGTCGCGCGTTTCTCGATCTGGCGCTCTACTATCGCCAAGCCGGCATGAAATCAGAATCAGAAGAGATTCTCAAACGTCTCGGTGAGCGCAGTCGCAGCGAATTCGAAGTGCTGCTGCAAGTGATTCAGGTGTATGTCGACGCCAAGCGATTCGAGGAGGCACTGTATCTCGTTAACGGCATGTTGAAAGCGGCCCCCGACAGTGCCGATCTTCATCACCTCAAGGGGTATAGCCTGTTCGGGCTCAAGAAAAATGCCGAAGCGCTTCCGGAATTCCGTCAGGTAACAGCGGAGTCGCGGTTTTTCCAGGATGCGGTGGTCCACATCGCTTTTATTTTGCAAGAGCAGGGCAAGGTCCAGGAAGCGATCGAGCAACTTCAGGAGATGGCCCAGAAGAACCCGGAAAACGTCGAATACAAGTACTACCTCGCATCGATTTTCGAGGAGTCCGGCCGCTATGACGAAGCGGAGAACCATCTCAAACAGGCGTTGGCCAAAGACCCTGAGAATTCTCGATACCTTTTCCGGCTGGGAGTTGTATATGACAAACAAAAGAAAAAGGAATCTTCGATCGAGGCGATGCGTCGCGTAATCACACTGGATCCCAAGAATGCCAGTGCGCTCAACTACCTGGGATACACCTATGCCGATCTCGGTCAGAATCTGGATGAAGCCGAACAATTGATACTGGAAGCTCTTAAATACAAGCCAGATGACGGATTCATCACCGATAGCCTGGGATGGGTTTATTATAAGAAGGGCGATTATCAGAAGGCCTTGCGTTACTTGAAAAAAGCATCTGAAATGGTCCCAGAGGATCCCGTCATCCTGGAGCATGTAGGGGATGCATACCTAAAATTGAACGATAAGCCGAACGCCCTCAAATACTATCAGAAGTCCATGAGCAAGCGTGAGAAAGAAAAAGATAAGGACACCGAAAAAATCAAGGAGAAAGAAGAGCTGAAGAAAAAAATCCGACAGCTCAAATAGGGCGAGTATACAATGAACATATTCCGATTTCCAGACCGCCTCATGGCGCGATCGACGGTTTTCTGGGCTTTGTTTCTTGCGGGTTTGATGCCGATCGGCTGCGCGATGTCGCCCGAACCAATGGAAGCTCCCTCCGCCATGGTGGACCACGCGGAGGCTCGGGCCGTGTTGGAACAGCTGCAGCATACAAACGAAAAGCTAAATAATTTCAAAGGAGTTGGACGGATTACCATCAAAAAAGACGGCAAGATCCAGATGGATGATCGCATGGCCTGGATCGGATCCGACCCGTTGAGGCTCAGCGTGGTGCTTTTTGCTTCAGGTTTTCCGGCGTTGCGCATGGCCAGCGACGGAGAATGGCTGTACTACCAGGACGGCCAGGAGCCGGGGCTGCCGGTCAAGAAGGTCCGCGTCCGGGATCCGGACTTCGACCGACTACTGTCCATCTCGATTCAGTCCAGCGATATCATTGCGCTGCTGCGCGGCCGTATACCGATTCGAGAGCACCGCACGGCACGACTGGTACGGGTTGCATCCGGAGACGGGTATGTGCTTTTGCTCGACCGAATTTGGGGCGTACACCAGAAAATTTTTCTTGACGAACGGAAGACCGAAGTTCGACAGATAGAGGTTTACGACATTTCCGGAAACATGGTCTTTCAGGCCAACTTCCTCGAAATGCAACTGGTCGACGGCTATCGTGTCCCCAGACGCCTGGCGGTCAGCAATCATCAGACCAAAGCCCTGGTCCAGCTGGTGGTTGAGAAATACTGGGCCGACATCCCGGTTGCCCCGTCCATGTTCGTGCTGGAGTCGCCGGGCTGATTCCATCATCACCTTTCCTAAAATCATGAACCCTATCGTCGCGATCCTGGGCCGACCCAATGTCGGCAAATCCACCCTCTTCAATCGACTCACCCGGACTCAAGATGCCCTGGTGGACGATTTTCCTGGGGTGACCCGTGATCGGCATTACGGAAGCGCGAGCTGGAACGGAGTCGACTTCACGGTGGTCGATACCGGCGGCTTTGGCGATGTTGATGATTTTTCCGCCGAGATCCGCTTTCAGATCCAACAAGCAATCAATGAAGCCGATCTCATGCTGTTCGTACTGGACGGTCGGGCGGGGCTTTCGCCGTTTGATCGCGATCTGCTGGATATCCTGCGGGGGAATCGCAAACCCGTACTCTATGCCGTGAATAAGATCGACGGTCCGGAGCAAGAAATCCTGCTGGCGGATTTCTACAGGTTGGGACTTAAGACCCTGCACCCGATTTCGGCCGAGCATCGCTACGGGATAAACGATTTACTCGACGATCTGGTGGCGGCGCTGCCGCCGGCACCGGCATTACCGCAGGACGAGCAGACCGCCATCAAAATAGCCATTGTCGGACGGCCAAACGTCGGCAAGTCTTCGCTGATTAATCGCATTCTCGGTGAGAATCGTTTGGTGGTAAGCCCCCAGCCCGGGACCACCCGCGACGCCATCGATACCGTTTATCAGGGAAAGGGCCGATCCTATTTGTTCATTGACACGGCCGGCATCCGCCGCAAGGGTCGGGTGTCGGAGAAGCTTGAAAAATTTTCAGTGATAAAGGCGTTGCGCAGCCTGGAGCGCTGCAATGTCGCCGTGGTCATCTTGGATGCCGCCGAAGGCGTCACCGATCAGGACATCGCCGTCGCCGGCTATGCTTACGAGCGGGGTTGCGGCTGTGTGCTGGCGATCAACAAGTGGGACCTGGCCGAGCAGAGCGGCCTTCGCGAAAGAAAAATAATCGAAGAACTACGGGTTAAGGCTAAGTTCCTTAGCTTTGCACCGGTTCTGACGGTGTCCGCGCGCACCGGCCGCCGGGTGAACCGAATCTTCGGTATGGTGGACGCTGTTTACCGCCAGTACGCCCAGCGAATCGGAACCGGGCCGTTGAACCGGATCCTTGATGCTGCGATCCAGAAAACGCCCCCGCCGCTGCACCGCGGCCGGCCGATCAAATTCTATTACGGTGCTCAAGTCGCAGCTAAGCCGCCGACGATCTTATTCTTCGTAAACCATCCCGAGGCGGTGCACTTCTCTTATAAGCGCTATCTGCTTAACCAGATCCGCGAGCAGACCGGTCTGGACCAGACCCCCATACGCTTGATCTTCCGAGAGCGGGAGCGACGACAGAACCAGGGTTGAGCCACGATTAATAAGTAGGGGGTGCGTCAGGCGCTTTTCATTATTTCGGGTCTCAGCCCTCGTTCCTCAGCCCTGATTGGATCCATGGACCTCTTCGACTATCACAGCCAAAAGGACAGTTACGGGCAGCGGCCCCTGGCCGAACGCATGCGGCCCCGTCGGCTGGCCGAGTTCATCGGCCAGCCGCAGGTGGTCGGGGAAGGTTCGCTGGTCCGCTTGGCCGCGGAGCAGGACCGAGTCTTTTCCATGATCCTGTGGGGGCCTCCGGGATGCGGTAAAACCACTCTAGCGCGGATCATCGCCGCCGACACCCGATCGCATTTCGTGCATTTTTCGGCCGTTCTCTCCGGTGTCAAGGAGATTCGCGCCGTGATCGAGGCGGCCCGCGAGCAACAGCGCCTTCACCGTCGACGCACGGTGCTTTTCGTCGACGAGATCCATCGCTTCAACAAGGCTCAGCAGGATGCCTTTCTGCACCATGTGGAAAGCGGCCTGATCACGCTGATCGGCGCTACGACCGAGAACCCATCCTTCGAAGTGATCGCGCCCCTGCTGTCCCGTTGCCGGGTGATAACCCTGAATCGTCTGACCGATGAAGACCTCTCCGCTATCGCGATCCGAGCAGTGAACGACGTGGAGCGCGGACTCGGACGGATGCGATTGATCCTGGAAGACGAGGCGCTGGCGGCGATCGCGCGCTTGGCCGACGGTGATGCCCGCTCGGCCTTGAACAGCCTGGAGGCCGCCGCGTCCCTGGCCGGGGATGGGGCGGACGCAGCCGGGCGCATCACTCTGGCGCATGTGCAACAGGCCGTGCAGAAAAAAGCCCTGCTTTACGACAAGGCCGGTGAATCGCATTACAATCTGATTTCCGCACTGCACAAGAGTCTGCGCGGCAGCGACCCGGATGCCGCTCTCTACTGGCTGGCCCGCATGCTTTCGGCCGGCGAGGACCCGTTTTACATCGCACGGCGCATGGTGCGGTTTGCCTCGGAGGACATCGGCAATGCCGATCCCCAGGCTCTGGGGGTGGCCATGGATGCCATGGAGGCCTACCGGTTTCTGGGCGCTCCCGAGGGGGAATTGGCGCTGGCCCAAGCTGCCGTTTATCTTGCTACGGCTCCCAAAAGCAACAGTATTTATCGCGCATACGGAGATGTTCAGGCAGCAGTCGCCTCCGCCGGATCGCTGCCGGTGCCGTTGCATATCCGCAATGCCCCCACGGCCCTGATGAAGGGCCTCGGCTACGGCCGCGGCTATCAATACGCCCATGATTTCAAAGAGGCCTTTGTCCCCCAGGACTATCTGCCGGAGGAACTGAAGGGTCGGGTCTTCTATCGGCCGTCGGAACGAGGCTACGAGAAGACGGTCAGGGAGCGCCTGGACCGCTGGCGCCAGCTGCGGCGCAAGGCTAGTGACGGCGATGCGTGACAGGTATAGGCGAACTGCATTGACCCCGGTGTTGCCGGTGTGGTATATGCGGTATACCAGCAAAAGCATAAATTTTTAAATGAAAATAGATAATTCGATCCGTTAGCGAACCTATCAAACAATAGCCGGCAACCGAAACCATAAGTGCTCCGGCAGGGAGGAAAAGCGATGAGAGAGGCTGTGATTGTCAGTGGTGCGAGAACTGCGATAGGAGGATTCGGCGGCGCCCTCAAAGACATTTCTGCGATCGACCTGGCCGCCCTGGTAATCAGAGAAACGCTCAAGCGAGCCAACCTTCGGCCCGCGGCAAGCCCGGTTATGAAAAGCGCCGCTCCGGCCGCACTCAAAGAACAGGGACTGATCGAACTGGAAAAGAAGGCCGGCGCCTGGAACAGTGACGCGCAACCGGTAGCCGTGGACGAAGTCATCATGGGCAACGTCCTGCAGGCTTCTCAGGGGCAAAACCCGGCCCGGCAGGCGGTGATTCGCGCCGGGCTGACCAAGGAGACTCCGGCCGCGACCGTCAACAAGGTGTGCGGTTCCGGATTGAAAGCGATTGCCATGGGCGCTGCCGCGATCATGACCGGTCAAGCCGAGGCCGTGGTCGCCGGTGGAATGGAAAACATGAGCCTGGCGCCCATGGCGATGACCAAGGCGCGCTGGGGCTACCGCATGGAACTCACCGGTAAGGGCGAAGTGTTGGATCTGATGGTCTTCGACGGCCTTTATGAGATTTTTTACGGCTACCACATGGGGGTTACGGCGGAAAACATCGCCGGACTTTACAAGATCAGCCGAGCCGAACAGGATGAGCTCGGCGTGCTGAGCCATCAGCGTGCGCGCGCCGCCATTACCGGAGGCCTTTTCACAGAGGAGATCGTTCCCGTGGTCATCAAGGACCGCAAGGGGGACATCGTGTTCAACGTCGACGAGCGGCCCATGGATACCAATATGGAAAAAATGGGCAAGCTCCGTCCGGCCTTCAAGCCGGACGGAACCGTCACCGCGGGCAACGCCTCGGGCATCAATGACGGGGCGGCTGCGGTCCTCATGATGAGCGCCGAGGAGGCACAACGCATGGGACTCACCCCGTTCGCCAAGGTCAAAGCGTTTGCCGCCGGTGCGCTGGATCCGGCCTACATGGGGCTCGGGCCGGTACCGGCCGTGAACAAAGCACTGAGGGCTGCAGGGATGGAGTTGAAGGATATCGACATGATCGAACTGAACGAGGCGTTTGCCGCCCAAGCCATCGGGTGCATGCGGGAGCTGGGCTTGCCGAGTGATCGCCCCAACGAGCTCGGAAGCGGCATTTCATTGGGGCATCCGATCGGCGCCACCGGCGCCAGACAAATGGTGACGGCCATTCACCACATGCGTCGTAAGAACTACCGCACGGGGCTTATCACCATGTGCATCGGCGGTGGCATGGGCATGGCGATGATCATCGAACGCTGATAACAGAGCCACTGCGGTTCGACAATTTTTCTTTACTTGAATTGCAAATATTGCTAATTAGTTAGCTTAAAACCGAAAAGGGGGATGGCCGCATGGATGTCGCCCGGAAGCTAGGGATCCTGATTTTTTTCGCAGTTCCCGCCATCGTGGGTGGGGGTATTGTTTACTTCACGTTTCATTCATTGACCGCACTTTTCATATACGAGGTTATTCTGTTGCTGGGAGCCGGCGCGTTCGTCAGCCGGTAAGCCTTCCAGGACTGACCCGTCTTGTTACGCCGCCACGGTAGCCGGGACCCATGCGGGCGCTCGGGCGCCGTGGCGTGTGTTATCGGCCTTCGGTAGCGATATCGTACAGCTGCCTTTTACGGAATTCCGTTCAGCCCCCGTGATACCGTGAGCGGCTCCCGTTTTTGCCAGCGCGATCGAAAACGCCGGCCTATCGCGTTTCGCCCATGAGGAGTTGAACAGAGAGGATTCAGATTCAGATGGACCGAGCACCTGAAATCAGCATCGAAAAGGAGATGAAGAAATCCTATCTGGATTACGCCATGAGCGTAATCATCGGGCGGGCTCTGCCGGATGTCCGTGACGGGCTGAAGCCCGTTCACCGGCGGGTGCTCTATGCCATGGGCGAGCTCAACAATGACTGGAACAAGGCCTACAAGAAATCGGCGCGGATTGTCGGAGATGTCATCGGCAAATACCATCCCCACGGGGATGCCGCCGTCTATGACACGATTGTGAGACTGGCTCAGGACTTCTCGATGCGTTACCCGCTGGTGGACGGCCAGGGTAATTTCGGGTCGATCGACGGAGATCCTCCCGCCGCCATGCGGTACACCGAGATTCGCATGCAGCGCCTGGCGCATGAAATGCTGGCAGACCTCGACAAGGAGACGGTGGATTTTATTCCCAATTATGACGAGTCGCTCACCGAACCCGCCGTGCTCCCCGCCAAGATACCGAACCTGCTTATCAACGGGTCAGCCGGCATTGCCGTCGGTATGGCCACCAATATCCCGCCGCACAACCTGTCGGAGGTCGTCAACGCCTTGAGCGCGCTCATCGACAACCCTCAGATGACCAGCGACGAACTGATGACCCTTGTCCCCGGCCCGGACTTTCCCACCGGCGGTATCATTTATGGGAGAAAAGGCATCTGCGAAGCATATGGCACCGGGCGCGGCATCATCCGGGTCCGAGCGCGAGTGATGGTGGAGACGGACAAACGCAATCAGGCCGACACCCTGGTGATCACCGAGCTTCCCTATCAGGTCAACAAGGCCAGGTTGATCGAGCGGATTGCTGAGTTGATTCGGGACAAGGAGATTGACGGCGTCAAGTACGTGCGCGACGAATCCGACCGGGAAGGGATGCGCATCGCACTAGGGCTTAAGAAAGAGGCTGTGACGCCGGTGATCCTCAACCAGTTGTATAAAAACACCCGGATGGAGACCACCTTCGGCGTCATTTTCCTCGCCATCGTCAACAATCGCCCGGAATTGCTGAACCTCAAGGAGGTGCTGGAGCACTTTGTCTTGCATCGCAAGGACATTGTCGTCCGGCGCACGCAGTTCGACCTGGCTAAGGCCGAAGCGCGCGCTCACATCCTCGAGGGGCTGCGGGTGGCCCTGGATCATCTGGATGAAGTGGTGGCCTTGATCCGCAATTCGGCGTCTCCGGCCGAAGCGCGTGAACGGCTCATTTCGGTTTTCGGACTTTCCGAGATTCAGGCCCAGGCTATTCTGGATATGCGGTTGCAGCGACTGACCGGGCTGGAACGGGACAAGATCATAGCGGAATACAAGAGCGTGTTGATGGATATCGCGCGTTTCAAAGAAATCCTAGCCAGTGAGCACCTGGTGCTGCAAATCATCAAGGATGAGCTGGCCGAAATTCAGCAGCAATACGGCGATCAGCGACTAACCGAGATTGTCGAAGAGGCGCGGGAGATATCCATCGAGGACATGATCGCCGAAGAGGACATGGCCGTTAGCATTTCCAAACGCGGCTATATCAAGCGCAACCCCATCACGCTCTACCGCAGCCAGCGCCGCGGCGGCAAGGGGGTCACCGCCATGGGCACGCGCGAGGACGACTTTGTCGAGCGGCTCTTCGTGGCGTCGACCCATCACACGTTTCTGTTCTTCACGAACCTTGGTAAGGTCTACTGGTGCAAGTGCTATGACATTCCCCAGGCCGGTCGACTGAGTATGGGCAAGGCGATCGTCAACCTGTTGAACATGGAAGAGAATGAGAAGCTCGCCACCGTGCTGGCCGTGCCGGATTTTACCCCGGGAGCCTTCGTGCTGATGGCCACCAAGAAAGGACTGGTGAAAAAGACCGATATCATGGCGTACAGCCGGCCGCGGGCGGGCGGCATCATCGCTATCAACTTGTTGGAGGGAGACGAATTGATCGCTGCGCGCATCAGCGACGGCACCATGAACGTCTTCCTGGGGTCGGCCGAGGGCAAGGCCATCCGCTTTCACGAATCCGATGTGCGGCCCTCCGGCCGTGCGGCCAGTGGTGTGCGCGGAATGAAGTTTTCCGAAGGCGATCACCTGGTCGCTATGGAAGTATTAAATTACGGGCAGACGTTATTCGCAGTTACCGAGAACGGATTCGGCAAGCGAACGTCGATCGACGAATATCCGGTGCACCAACGCGGGGGTAAAGGGGTCATCGCCATCAAGGCCAGTCCGCGTAACGGGAAGGTGGTGGCGATTCTGGTGGTTGACGAAGTGGACGACGTGATGCTCATGACCACCATCGGAAAAGTGATCCGCACGCGGATCAAGGAGATATCCGTCATCAGCCGCAATACGCAGGGCGTCAAGCTCATGGGAATGGACGCAGGCGAGCGGATCGTTGGGGCTGCCCGCCTCGGAGAGAAGGACGAAGACGACAAGCCGGAGGAGGCGCTGGGGGAAGATGCGCAACCATCGTGATCTGGATCCGGCCACCTTCCGCATTGCAGTGATCGGCGGCGGCAGCTGGGGGACGGTGCTCGCAGACCTGCTGGCCGACAAAGGTTTTGGCGTGGATCTCTGGGCTTTCGAGCGCGAGGTGGTTGAACAGATCAACTCCCGGCGGGAGAACCGGCTCTTCCTGCCCGGCATCCCGTTGTCATCGCGGCTGACGGCATCCAGCAATCTCGCGGAGGTGGCGTCCGGAAAGGATTTGTTGGTGGTGGTCGTGCCGTCCCATGTGATCCGCGAGACCATGGCGGTGCTGGCCGGCTGTCTGGATGCGAGGACATCGATCGTTTCCGCCTCCAAGGGCATTGAGAACCAGACTCATCTCACCATGACCGGCGTCTTGAAAGAGACGCTGAAGATCACCGACGACCGGTTGGCGGTGCTGTCGGGGCCGAGTTTCGCGACGGAGGTGGCCAAAAAATATCCGACCGTCGTGACAGTGGCATCATGCCACCCCGCGTTGGCCCAGCTCGTTCAGCAGGCGTTTGCGACCCCTTATTTCCGGGTATATACCTGTAACGACACGATCGGCGTCGAGTTGGGCGGGTCGGTGAAAAACGTGATCGCCATCGCAGCCGGCATCGTCGATGGTCTGGGCTTGGGATTGAACACCCGCGCGGCGCTGATCACTCGGGGGATGACCGAAATCCGGCGCCTGGGCAAGCGCATGGGGGCCAATCCGAGGACCTTTACCGGGCTGGCGGGCTTTGGCGATTTGATTCTGACCTGCACCGGCGACCTCAGTCGCAACCACACGGTGGGTCAAAAACTCGCCTCCGGTCAGCGGCTGAGCGATATTCTGGCTCAGATGCGAATGGTGGCCGAGGGCGTGCGCACTGCGAAATCGGTGTATAATCTGTCCCGCAAGCTGGGAGTGGACATGCCGATTTGCCATCAGACTTACCGAATCCTTTATGAAAATATGGCGCCGCGGGAGGCGCTATTTCAATTGATGACGCGCGATCTCAAACAGGAACTGGACGAAGACTGAACCCATGCCAACTCGGAAGCTCGTATGAATCTGCAGGGAGTTTGCCTATGGATCGCAAACCGGATCACCCCGGCGCCGGGCATCGTAACCGGTTGCGGCAGCGCTTTCTTTCAGCCGGGCTCGACGGCTTTCTGGACTATGAGGTCATCGAACTGCTGCTGACCTTGGCCACACCGCGCAAGGACTGCAAGGCGGCCGCAAAGCTAGCTTTGAAGAGGTTCAAAACCCTCCAGGGCGTTCTGGAGGCGGATCCCCGCGAGCTGCAAGATGTTCCAGGCATTGGCCCTACCAACCTGCTGGGTATCAAGCTGATTAAGTCGGTTTCCGAACGGTTTCTCGCGAAGAAGGTCATCGGCAAGAACGTGATCGCAAATTCTCGCGATCTTTACACCTATCTGAACGGTGCCATCCGAGATAAGACACGCGAATGTTTCATGGCGATTTTTTTGGATTCGAAAAATCGTGTGATCGCCATGGAAACGCTTTTTGAGGGCACTCTTACCGCCAGTGGCGTGTACCCCCGCGAAGTCGTCCGGGCGGCGCTCCAGCATCATGCGGCGGCCCTCATCTTTGCTCACAATCACCCGTCGGGGGAACCCCGGCCGTCGAATGAGGACCTATCCGTCACCCGGCAGCTTGTCTTCGCCGGTCGGCTGATGGGCATCACGGTTCATGAGCATTTGATTATCGGGGATAACCGCTATTACAGTTTTGCGGATCAAGGGTACATGGCGCGGCTGAACTCGGAATTCGAGGCGAGTCCGGGAGCCCAGCTGCCGCTGCAACCATCGAAATAGCTAAAGCCGGTTTAAAGATGGTCGATCTGAAATTCAAACAGCCACCGGAGTGTTTCGCCTCCATTGAAAACGTCTTCCCGTTGGGCCCAGACGGCTTGCGGCAAACGCCGGCAGGGTGCCTCGAATGCGAGCTCAAGACCGAGTGCTTGCGAACGGCGCTGGGCAGAGAGCAGGGGGTGGCCGTCCATGAAGAGCGCCTGGCCCGCGCGTATCAAGCAGGCAACGTCGGATTTCTTGAACGTTGGGCGCGGCAGAAGAAACTTGAACAGCGCAAGCGAATTACCAACCCTTGGCGGCGTTTTTGGATGCGTCTTCAACGTAGCAGCCGCTGAGGAGCCCGGTTGGGCGGCAGACGGCTGGGGACAACCGACTTTCGATTGAGATGGGCAGAAGCAGAACATTCATCACGCTGGTAACGGTTATCTTTCTGGCATCCTGCCTGGTCATCTTCGTGTTCCTAAATTCCGGCCTCTGGGATCAGCTTATCGGCTATTACGGTCTAGTGACTGATCGGGAATGGATCCGGCAAGCGGTCAGCTCCGCCGGCTGGGCCGCAGCCCTGGTGTTAGTGGGCCTGCAGATCGGCCAGGTTCTTTTTGCCCCGATCCCCGGCGAGCTCACCGGATTCTTGGGCGGGTACATGTTTGGCGCCCTCAACGGATTTCTGTTATCAACCGTCGGTTTGACCATCGGTTCCATGATCAATTTCGGGATCGGCCACTACCTGGGCGAGCGGGTCGTCCGGAAACTGGTGCGCTGTGAAACCTATGAGAAATACAACCAGATGGTTCAATACAAAGGCATTCTGGTGATTTTCATCTTTTTCCTGATCCCGGGTTTCCCCAAAGATTATTTGTGTATGTTCCTCGGCCTGACGTCCTTACCGGTCCGTGTTTTTTTTGTTATATCCACAGTGGGCCGGTTACCCGGGACTCTGGCGCTGAGTCTGCAGGGAGCATCCATTTTCGAAAAGAATTACATCGTTTTTGTGGCCGTCAGCGCACTGTCCCTGGTGTTTGCTCTGGTCTGCTATCTCGCTCGCGATTCACTCTATCGTTGGATTGCCCGTTACAGTAAAAGAAAGGCGTGTGATCCCTTGCCCTAGCAGCCTTTCAAGCAATGCCTTAACGGCCTTACGGCCGATGGCCTGGGAAATAAAGCCTCACGCATGACCTACCAACGGCTGCCGCCGCACGGCATGTTTTTTTCATTGAGAGGAGAGCTCCTTGGCATTCTGGCAATACCGCGAAGAACTGAGTTTGGCCAACAAGTTGAGGCGGTCCTATTATGAGCTCCTGCGGGATGACCTCGATCAGTTTCTGATCCAATACGCCTTGATTGACTCTTATCAGAATTTTATCAGCCGCCAGCTCCCTTATCCGTTTACGGAAAAGCGTGAACTCAAGCCCCGCGCCCGCATACCTGACCAGGAACACGATCTTCACAATACGTTCCTGCTCATCTTTGCTGAGGATTCAATCCCATCCGCATACAAGAAATACATCCGTTTTTTCGATGAAAACCGAACCACCAAAGTCAACCTGATGAAATCCGAAAGTGTTTCATTGATGGGACTGCGGGATCGCCAGGCCCGGTACCTGGGATCGATTCATTTTCGCAATTTCATTCGTGCGTTGCTGCCGGTGGACTATGCCGTGCTGATCCAGCGCGACCCTGCTGGAAAGTCGCGCAACCGGTATTACCTTTCGCATTATCACGTGCGTATCGATTGGCCGATCAGCGAGGCCGCAGAAGACCTGGCGCGCAGCTTGCGATACATATCCAAGGAGCTATATGAAAAAGGGGAGAAAACGGCGGAGGACCTTCAGCGCAAGTTGTTCGAATACTACAACCAGCCCTTCATGTCCGGGGGGCGCAGGACGGCGGCGATCGTAGCCGCCCAGTACATGCGCCGAATGCGCGGGATCACAACGGTCTATGTCAGCAGCAGTGCCTCCCGTGCTTTGATTCGCATCTGTGAACGGGGGGTGACCAAGCTGGTGCTCATGAAATTTCTTAAGACAGAGGGGCGGGAACGGGTCTGCACGGTTCAGGCGACTTATTCTCTCACTTCACAGGCTCGTCCTCCGGAAGATGGTAAGTTGCGAGATATCAAATCAGATTTGAACTGGCTGACCGTCGGCGAGCAACACATTTTACCCAAACCCGGCGTATGGAACTATCCGCCGTTGCCGGTTAACGTCATCTATACATAGGGAAAGGGCCTATCCGGCAGGGATCACACGACTCCAGAGAAACCGGTGAACTGGTCGAACTTCGGGTTCATTTTCAGACCATAAATGTCTTTACCGGAAAACTTGAACTCGATATGGGACGGGTCGATGGTGGCGTTGGCCGCAGCGTTTTGGGTGAGCGTGAAATAAACGGTTGCAGTCAGATTATCCGCATCCCAGGTCACGGCGCTGGGAATGCTCGATAGCCTGGCTTCGTTGGCGGATACGGGCAGGCCGAAGTTGTAAGCCTGCCCGGGTCCCTGGCCGGATCGCCAACGTTTTGGCTGCATTGGGGTTCATGAGATAGCTGTTGAGCGCGACCAGGGGAGTGCCTTTTCCCATTGGGAAGGCAAAGGTGCTGGCTGAACCTGCAAACAGCATCTTCGGTGGGTCGACCTTGTACATATAGCGGCTGAGGGTATCTGCGAGATCCGTCTGTTCGAGCCTTTCCAGGGCGTCCACCATGGTTTGGGCGCTTTCCATATCCCCCATATCGGCATAGCTGTATCCCATCTGGCTATAGGCATCGTAAAGCTCACCATCCAGGTCGAGCGCCTGCTGGAACTGGCGGATCGCCTCTTCGTGTTCGCCCTGTCGGCTGTAGGCCAGTCCCATTCCCAGATAGCCTCCGGCCTCCTGGGGTGCCAGGCGCATGATTTCTCCGTACTGAGCCTCGGCATCTGCAAAGCGCCCTAGTTCAATATAGGCCTGGCCGAGCGAATAGCGGTTAATCGTGCTGGGATTCAAACGCACTGCCTCGGCATATTCTGAACGTGCATCCTCATATTTCCCCTGTGAAAAATAGAGGTTGCCGAGTTGGAGGTGAATGTCGTCGCGATAGGGATCGATTTGGAAAGCCGATTTGTAGGCTTTTATAGCGTTTTCGGTATCGTCAAGCTGCAGGTAGGACATGGCGAGGTACTGAGCCGCGTCGACGGCAAAAGACGATCCGCGCCCAATGCCCACCGAGCGCTTGAATTCCATGACCGCGGTCTCATAGTCCTGCTTCGTGTAGGCGTCGATGCCGCGCTGCAAAGCGGCGTTGGCGAGGCTCTCCAGTCCGTTGGATTGGGTCAGAGTGGCTGAAAACAAACTGTCGGCATAAGCGGCGTTCGCTATTTCCATCTTTACCTTCGGCCGTCTGTCTGGTTTTATATGGAATTGAAAGCCTCTGGGGTGAACTTTCCCATGTAGGCATCGGCTCATTTTTCGAAAACTTGATTACTTTCTCATTTTGCGCTGGTATTGAACAGCGCGGAGGGTCACCGGAAAAAAATATAGATGTTATCGCCGGCTTTTTTGTCATCAATAACACGCGCCATCCCGAATGAAAGAGTATATAGCATGGACTATGAAAATATGCTTTATAATCAGATAGAAGAGCATGCTCTTCTCTTTTCCAAGATTAAAGATTTGCGAGATGAAATCATCGATTCTGCAAAAGTCATTGCCGCCGTTCTGCAAAAAGGAAACAAGGTGCTGATATGCGGAAACGGAGGTAGCGCAGCCGACTCACAGCACTTTGCCGCTGAACTGACCGGGCGGTTTGAGAAAGAGCGCGAATCGCTTCCTGCTATCGCACTGGCCGCCGACGCTTCCATTTTGACCGCGATCGGGAACGATTTCGGCTTTGATGCAATATTTGACAAGCAGGTTAAAGGACTTGGCCAGAAAGGTGACGTGTTGATCGGAGTTTCGACTTCCGGAAACTCAGCCAATGTTGTTCGAGCGGTCAGCCAGGCCCGGGCTATCGGTCTGCACACGATTGGGCTTTTGGGAAGAGACGGTGGAGAAATTCGGCCCATCGTCCATATTCCCGTGGTTGTTCCGCATGTAGCGACGGCAAGGATCCAGGAAATGCATCGCTTTATCCTGCATTGCTGGGCCAACATGATCGAAAGCGAGTTGTTTCCCTGAAGAAGCAGGTGATTAGTAGAGCAAAGGCGGCTGAGAGGCAGTGATGACGCTATCGTTCGATTCAAAAAGTTTTGAAAAATGCCACTTGCTGGTTGTCGGCGACCTGATGGTGGATCGCTACGTCTGGGGAACCGTCAATCGCATATCCCCTGAAGCGCCGGTACCGGTATTGCAAATCAAAAGACGGTCAGAGGTCAGGGGAGGGGCCGGGAATGTAGTCTCGAACCTCATCGGCCTCGGTGCCACTGTGTCAGTGATAGGGGTGCGGGGGGCGGACGAACCCGGTCGTCGCCTGGGCACGCTTCTGAACCATAAGTATATTCGAGACCTCAGCATTGACTGCCCCGAACGTCCAACCACCACCAAAACCCGGGTCATTTCAAACGGCCAGCAACTGATTCGGCTCGATGAAGAGGAGAACACGCCCGTCAGCCCGCATATTGCCGAGGAAGTTATCCGACGGGTCGCGGAGAACACCAGGGAAGCGGGTGCGTTGATTCTGTCCGATTACGGAAAAGGGCTTTTCCAATTCGCCGGCTTGGCGCAGGCGGTGATCACGATCGGGTGCGACCGTGGGATTCCGGTTTTAGTGGATCCCAAGGGGCGTGATTGGGAGCGCTATCGAGGGGCGACTTGCATCACTCCAAACAAACGGGAAATGGAACTCTACGACGGGTCTTCCTTCGAGAACAACGGCCACCTGGAATCAGCCATGGCGAAGGCCATCACCGAGCTGGACGTTTCCTGGCTGCTGGTGACGAGGGGGGCTGCCGGCATGTGTCTGATGGGCCAGAACCGTCAGCCTCAGTTTATTCCGAGCCGGGCGCGACAGGTCTTCGATGTGTCCGGTGCCGGTGATACCGTGATTGCAACCCTCGCATTGGCGGTCGCCTCTCAAGCCGACTTTCCGACAGCAGCCCGAGGTTGTTACCCATGAGAACGCGCTTTCCCAGGTCGATGCCTGGAGGGCGAATCAGGACCAAATCGTGTTCACGAACGGCTGTTTTGACTTGTTGCACCCGGGCCACCTCCACCTGCTGCAGCAAGCCAAGAATCTTGGGCAGCGATTAGTCGTGGGCCTTAATGCCGATTTATCCGTTAAACGCCTGAAGGGGCCTGCTCGGCCGATTCTCAAAGAACAGGACCGCGCTTTAATCCTTGGATCGCTGGCCTGTGTCGACATGGTGGTTCTTTTCGAAGAAGACACGCCGGAGAACCTGATCGCTCTCATCAAGCCGGACATTTTGGTCAAG
>JALOPB010000190.1 GCA_025454115.1 Desulfobacterales bacterium
CCGAACCAGATGAAGGCGCCGCCGTAAGCCAGGGGCCACCAGTCTTTGGTTAAAGCGAAGGTGGCGAACGCCGGGATGAACCCGACCAGGACCTTGAGCGCATTTTTGAGCTTGGAATTCAGATAGCGCCATTGGAGGCCGCCCGAATGAGCCGCAGCAAAGGCGGTTCCTAACGACAGGCCGTTGTCGATCGTTTTTTGGGTGCCCCCCAGGGTTACGATGTTGCCCGGAGCCTCCATGCGGGTGTACCGGGCCTCCACCTGCCAGCTTTCCTTGAACGTGGCCAACAAATACCCCAGAGGTCCGGCGCCGAACCGTCGTCTGAGCGCCCGGCTGAAAACCGAAACGGCGGGTGTCGGAACAAACGTCAGGGATCTGGAAGCGACCATCTGGATCGGGATGATTTCGCGTCCGTCTGCAGTCAGGTCGCGTTTGATCTCCCGTTGAGCGCTGCGGGGCAGGGTTTCTATGATAGCCAGGCCCATGCCGTGCAGCCGTGCGGAGCGGCCGGTGGAATCGCTGCCGATGCGGGCTTTGAGGAACCTGCCGGAATAGTAGGATTTCAGCGTGTCGATATCGTACAGGATCGCCGTCAGCTTTTCGATCTGCGACGTTGTTTCGGGCGAGGTGGTATGGCGCAGGCGGTGGATGATCTCGCGAATGACCTGCTTGAGGTGGATGACGCTGCCCTCGTTGATCGCCTGCATCAGCCGGCTGATTTCGGAGATGTGTCCGGTCTTGCCCGCGGAATAATCCTTCAGGTTGAAAATCTCCAGCCGGGTGATCATGCCCTGGCAGTCGTAGAGCAACTCCAGCACCTCTTCGACGTTCAGGTTGGTCAGGTTCAGCGTGACGCGGTAGCCGGAATGCAGCGCCGCTAGCCGGCCCAATATTTCCGGCGCAGTCAGCCGCAGCAGCTCCGGGACGTCCGGCCCGCCGAACGGCCGGTCCGGAAAAGCGATTTCCGGGTTCTGGGACTGCTCCAGCAACCCGTCCACCAGCGCCTCAAGATCCATGCGGTTCAGGCAGTCCACCCAATCGGCGATCTCTCGCCGGCGGTCCGGGGCCGTCGCAGCCGATTCCCTGCCCAGGTCGGCGGACTTCTGCTTCAGGGCCTTCATCACCTTGTCATGGATGAATTTCGACAGATGCAACTTGGATTTCTGACCGATGCCGACAAACGCGAGGAATTCCGCTTCTGCGATGGGCGGCAGCTCGATGCCGAGGCGCCGGTTGAGTTCCGGAAGATGAACGGAGTTGAACTTCTTGAGCAGGCGAATCACATACTCCTGCTGGTAGCGGGAAGCCCGGCGCCCGGCCTCCATGAGATTCATCACCGGAGGCTCCGCAAGAAAGCACAGGAACGCCTGGGCGTCAGCAAAACCACGGGGCACCCAGATGAGCTGAACGTATCGGTCCCGGAAGCGGGCGGAGTACTCAATGCCGATGCGCACGTCGATGTCGAGTATCCTGGCAGCTTCAAATAGCTCGGCGGCGAAGCGCGGTTCGATGAAGTTGTAGTGGATGACCCGCAGGCGGCGGATGCCCTTGATCCAGGCATCCATGATGAGGTGAGTGGAAGATTTGCGGCCCTTGGTGTTGACGTCGTGCACATGGTCGTCGAAGGCGACTTGGTTCCATTCCTCGGGCATCTCCAGCAAGTGATGCTGCTTGAGCTGGCGGCGGACGATGCGGGGCTTGCCCGAAGCGGTCATCCGGAAATCGTGGGCCAGCTCCAGCTGGCGCCGCGAATCGCCGTAAGCTCGAACCAGGCTTTTCATGATCTGCAGGAGCACTCGAGCCGTGTTCTTGGGCATGGGGCCTTCGGCGGTGTCGATCACTTCCAGACGCAGGGACCGCAAGGCGTTCAGTCGCTCCTCCACTCCGCCGATTTCAAGAGAGCTCAGAAGCTGCGCCACCGCATACGCCGAGCGCAATCCTTTGGTCTCCGCCATCTCCTTGATGCCGTTGGGGTGAAAATAAGGGAAGTACAGCTTGCGGGCGAACTTCGTTCGACGCAGGACATCGTTGACGATTTGGATCAACTCGTAGTCCTTGCCGTCGAACAGGCATCTCGGAATCTTCGATGGGGGTTTCATTTCCGTAAGCGCACCGTCTCGCTCTGCTTGAATCGCGGGAAACTCTTTAACTTTACTCTAACATATATTGGCCGGCGCGGAAACGACGACCGGTTGATACGAATGGTTCCGGCAACGGATAGACACCGTCCGTTGCCGGTGGACATAGCTTCATTTGACATATTTTATCGCTGGGGTAATATCATGCATGCTCATTCAGCGGTGCCGATCCGGACCCGGCTTCGGGAAGCGCCTGCAAAGGAATTCAAATGAAGCTGAACAACAAGGATTTCGACGGGTTGGTGAAGCGCGCCATCGGCAGGATTCCGCAGGAGATCCGGCAGCACCTGGACAACATCCTCATCACGGTCCAAAAACGACCCGCCCCAGACATGCTTGAGGAAGTGGGATATCCGCCGGATGAACCGCTGCTGGGGCTTTACTGGGGAGTGCCGTTGAGCGAACGCTCTATAGGCGATCCGCCACTTTACCCCGATACGATCTTCATCTTTAAAGAACCGCTCGAAGAGATGTGCGCCACCCGGGAGGAACTGGAGGATGAGATCGAAATCACCGTGGTTCATGAAGTCGCTCATTTCCTCGGAATGAGCGAGGAACGCCTGGCCGAGCTGGGCTACGAATGACGGACGCCGGATTTTCAGCCGGCCGCGGTTGACACCCGCAGCGGAATGCAATACAAATTCAACGCTGTCAGGCCGTATCTTTCTTCTCATCCCTGCAACCCATTCATGCGGAGCTGACCATGACGGATCCTCTGCCGGTTCCGGCGCCCCTACCCCGTAAAACCAACTGGCGACTGGTCGGCCGCGGCTTTCTGCTAGCGCTGCTGCTGGGCCTTTGCGGCTTCGGGCTGGCGACCACTCCCTTCTGGGCGCAGCACAGCCTGACGTACTGGCTGTGGATGACGTCCGCTTTCGGCCTGTTGTCGCTGCTGCTGTGCAGCCTGTATGAACGCCAGCGATTCACGCTGCTGAGGTGGAAGGTGGTCCAGCATCAGGTGCTGCTCTGGATCGGAACCACCGCCGCCATATTCCTGTTGTTCCGCTTTATCGAAAAAGGGGTCCTCAAGCCCGAAGCGGCCGGGCCGGCGGCGACCATCATCATCGCCCTGTCGATCTATATGGCCGGCATCACCTTCGACTGGCGTTTGATCGTCATTGCGCTGCTTCTCAGTGTCATGGCGGTGGGAGCCATATTTCTGGAACGGCTCCTCGTGCTCGTGTTCGGAATCCTGCTGACCCTGGGAATCGCCTATATCCTGTTGCGGCCGGTGATCAAGGGCTGGCGGACGACGGAAACGGTTGAGAGCCCTCCGGCGCCGCTCAGCAGCGAGCCGGACGAAAGCCCGCGTTGAATGGCAGCTGAGCGGCGGGTGCACCGCCTGGCATCCGTTCGGCTGCACCCGGATTGCATGTGCATTCCCCTTGGGGGCCGACGTGTTGTTCACTCCCTTCCGCCTCGGACCCTACACCCTCGAGAACCGGTTGGTAGCCCTGCCGGTCTTCAGTGGTTACGCGCGGCCCGACGGCCGGGCTAGCGATTTGCTGATCGACCATTACGCCTCGCTGGCGCGCAGCGGGGTGGCCATGGTCGTTGTCGCCAACGCCGCTGTGGCAGCCGACGGGCGGGTGGCTGTCAACAACCTGAGGGCGGATGCCGACGAGTTTCTCCCGGGCCTGGAGCGGCTGGCACGCACGATCAGGGGACAAGGCGCTCTCGCCAGCCTGAAGGAGTTCATGGAGTTCTTCCCGCTGGAGCAGCGCTTCGGGCTCACCCGCGATTTTATGCAGCGGGTGAGCGCCTGGACTCGTTCCATGAGCGCGGAAGAACAAGCGGCGGTTATCGTCGCATTCGGCGATGCCGCCGCCCGGGCCGCCGCGGCCGGATTCGATGCGGTCGAATTGCACGGCGCCACCGGTTACCTGCTGGCCCAGTTCCTGTCGGCGTTCAGTCACAGGGAGGCCTCCGGGATGCCGATGGGTTTTCATGAGCGCATCCGATTCCCCCTGCAGGTGGTGCGCGAAGTGAAGCGCCGGCTGCCGCCGGGTTTTCTTTTGGGATTTCGTCTCTTGCTGCGAGAATGGGTTCCCGGCGGCATTGATCTGAGCGAGGCCCTGGCGTTCGCCGAAGCGCTGTCCGCCGAAGGGATTGGCTATCTGTCGCCGAGCGTGGGCACATATCATTCCATGTTTCTGCCCGAGGTGCGGGCGATCACGGACCGGCCCGGCTATCTCAGAGCGGATAGCCGGGCGTTGAAGCAACGCGTATCCGTGCCGGTGATCGTTTCCGGTCGTGTGCTCACACCGACGCTGGCTGAGCAGTTGCTCGCCGAAGGCGTCGGCGACCTGATCGGACTGGGCCGCGGGCTTAGAGCCGACCCCCGCTGGGTATCCAAAGCTCGTTCCGGGCGTCCGATCATCACCTGCCGGAATTGCAATCTATGCCTGCGCGGAGTGGTGCTGGAGCAGGGATTTGCCTGCACCCGCTGGCATGGGTGGGTTCGTGAGCGGGCCGTTTTGGAACAACGGCTGCTCAAGCGCGATACCGCCAGGGCGCTCTGGGTTGTGGCCGGCACGCCCGACCTGGATATCATGCGCACCCCGGTGGCGGCGGCGGGAATCCCGGCCCGGCCCGGTACTTCCACCACGGTTCTTTTTCTGAAAACCGCCGATCCGGAGCTCGACTTTGATAAAAGCGTGGCAGACTTTACGGCCTGGAGCCGCGCCTTGTGGCAGCGGCGCGGCATTGCCGACTCGCGGCTGTCCCACAAAGTAATGGCTATCCAGGAATCGCCGGAGAGCCTCGTCGGCGCCGAGATGACGCAAGGGGAGTTCGGGACGGTCATTCTGGGACGTAACCGTTTGGAACTCTGGCGTGAGCGGTTCCTTTACCAGCAACGGTTGAAAGCGGTCAGCCTGATCGGCACGCACCCGCAGTGGGCCCACGTCCTGGTCCCGTTGGACCTCGGTCTGGTCAGCTTGCTCGTATTGCGCCATCTCGATCAGTCGTTCATGACCTGCTCGGAATTTAACGTGGATTTTCTGCATGTCGCTCAGGACGCAGAAGCTCGGGTGCTCAAACGTTGGCGCGACATCCACAAGATCCTCGGGTGGCAAAAGCCGGTGCCGCTGCGCGTGGCCGCCCCCAAGGGAGGCGTGCCGTCCACGATCCTGCGCGAACTCCACGATGGGGATTTCGGCACGGTGGTGATGGGCAAGCGCGGTTTATCCCGGATCAAGCAGTTTCTGCTGGGGAGCGTTTCGGCCGCCGTGCTGCAGGGGCTCACCAACCAAACCCTCCTCCTCGTCGATTGATGGCTTCGCCGAAAGCCCCGTCTCGGCGTTGCGCTTCACCCCGCTCTCACTGCGGTCCCTCCGCAGGCGCGATACGCCTCGTTCGGCGAAGTTCGCGCGCCTGGATCTTGGGCTTTGGGCGAAGCCATCTGGATTGAAATCCCTCCATGTTTTCGTATAGACTGCGGTCGCACCAGGGAACGGATGGTTGCGGCGCGTTGCGGCCGAAAACCCGCCCGGCCGATGAGTGATATGACCGCATTGAACATATTTTATTGCCGGAGTAATAACGACAGCCTTGTATATCTGAATAGACGAGGGGGATTTCATGGGGAAGCGAATTATGACGGGTTCTTTTGTAGCGTTGATCACTCCATTCAAAGAGGACGGGTCACCCGACACCGAGGGATTCGGCCGGCTCATCGAGTTTCAAGCTGCTCACGGAACCAGCGCCGTGCTGATCATGGGATCGACCGGCGAGGTCTCGCTGCTGTCCAGGGAGGAACGCCACCGGATCATCACCGAAACCGTGACGTTCAAGAAACATGGCCTTCCCCTGTTCTACGGCTGCACCGCCAACAACACGCAGGAAACCATCGCCATGGTTCAATATGCCGCCAGGGCCGGGGCGGACGGCGCCGTCGTCACCGTACCTTCTTACATTTACGCCCCGGTGGATGCCGCCCTGCAGTACTTTCTGGAGGTGGCCGACGCCAGTCCCATCCCCATCGGCATCTACAACAATCCGATCCGTGTGGGCACCGATCTTCCGCCCGAAGCCATCCTGCGCCTGGCCGATCACCCCAACATCGTGATCGACAAGGAGGCCATGGCCCGACCCGGGCAGATCGCCCAGATCCTCGCCGCCGGCAAGGAGATGTCGCTGATGTGCTGCGATTCACCGAATTTGGGGCTCGTTCCGGCCGTCATGTCCTTGGGCGGTCACGGCACGGCCAACATGACCGGCAACATCGCCCCGGCCGAGATGGCGACTATTTCCAAACCCTGGATCTCTTTCGAGGATGCCGTCAACTTCCGTGAGGCCTATCTGCGAATCCTGCCGTTGATCCAGTTCACCTATTCGAGGGTCAATCCCGTGCCGGTCAAGTCGCTGGCGCGGGTGTTGGGCCTCCCGGCCGGCCGCCTGCGCAGACCCTATCTGAACATGACCGGCAGCGCTCTGCGCACGGGGCTGGATATCGTAAAACGGCTCGGATTAGCGCAGCAATACGGATATCATATCCACGAGGATTGGATCGGCGAGGATGAACCGGTGGCATCAGCCACCGTGCCGGCTCCCACTGGCTCCTGTTTTATTCGATAGGCTTTTCGGCGTTAACACGATCGGCCATTGGGTATTGACAGCCGGTTTCGGCGCGTATTAAGACTGTATACAATAAACAATAGACAAGGAGGTGACCCATGTGTGAAAAATGTGCCGCGTGGACCCGTAGAAACTTTCTCAAGGGAGTCGTTGTCGGCGGTACCGCGTTGGGACTGGGGCTTTACGACAGCCGCCTGGCTCAGGCCGAGACCACCAAGCTCAAGTTCAGCACCTGGCATCCGCCGCTCAGCCGTGAGACCAAGACCGTCTGGACGCCCATGCTCGATGAGATGAAGAAACGAAGCGGCGGCAACATCGACTACAACCTCTACGCCGGCGGAGCGCTCGGCAAGGCCCCGGAACACTACGACATCGTCGCCAAGGGGCTCTCCGACATGGGCTATTTCACGGCGACCTTCACGCCGGGCCGCTTTCCGTTGACCGACGTTCTGTCGCTCGCGGCCTGGGTGGACGGCAAGGACCTCGCGGTCGACATCGGCAATGCCGTCTACGATCGGATTCTCAAGGATGAGTTCAAGGATGTGAAGGTTCTCGAGCTCAACGGCTGCATCCAGTCCTACATCTGGACCAAGAAACCGATCGCTAAAATGGAAGACCTCAAGGGCATGAAGCTCAGAACGCCCGGCGGACACCAGACCAACTACGTGAAAGCCTTGGGCGCCGAGCCGGTCTTCATGCCGCCGGGCGATGTTTACATGGCCATCGAAACCGGTACGATCGACGGCATCGTCACCTGCCCGCCCGTCATCCTGGCCTTCAAGCTGCATGAAGTGGCCAAGTTCGGCGTCGTGACCACTTTCGGCTGCGTCTCCGAGGGCATGGTCATGAACATGAACACCTGGAACAAGCTGCCCGAAGACCAGAAGAAGATTGTCAATGAACTGGGCACCAATCCCTTCCGGTCCTCCGGCGGTCTCACCCGCAGTGAATACCCCAAGCTGATCGAGGAAATCACTAAGGGGGGTGTAAAAATGGTCGAGCTTCAAAAAGATGAAGCCCAGCGCTGGTACGGACAGTTCCAGGAGGTGACCCGGAAATGGGTGGCGGACCTCGAAGCCAAGGGCCTTCCGGCCAAGAAGGCTGTCGCCATCATGAACGAGGAATGCGAAAAGCGCAACGTCCAGGTCGTCGCCTGCCCGCCGGAGTTGAAGAAAGCGTAATTGAGAACGCAGCCCCCTTTCGCCGGCGACCGGCGAAAGGGGGCCGTTTGTTTCCTAGCTGATAAGGAACCGCATGCAAACGCTGGATAAGTTCCGCCAGATGGTCAACCGGGCGAGCTATGGGGCGTGTTTTATCGGGATGTTCCTGGCCATCCCGCTGATGCTGCTCACCGTGGGCGACGTAATGGGGCGGTCTTTTTTCAACAAACCCATTCCCGGTACGTTCGAGCTTTCGGAGTATATGCTGGCCGTGATCGTTCTGCTGGGCGCCGCCTATACCCAGCAGGTCAAGGGCCATGTGGGCGTCGATTTCCTGACGAGCCGATACTCATCCAGAACCCAGGCCGTGCTCCAGGCCGTGACGACCTTCGCCGGTCTTGTGATCATCGCTATCATGGTCTGGCAGGGGTATCTCGAAGGGATCCACGAAAAAGCGGTGTCGGATCAGCTACGGGTGCCTCAGTGGCCGTTCAAGCTGCTGGTGGCGGTCGGCGGACTGCTCTTGTGGCTGGAGCTTTTGTTGGACTTCATCTCATCTGTGCTGAAAATCGCCGGGAGGCAGTGATGGACCCGATCACCGTCGGCGTTCTTGGAACCGTGCTGTTGGTTGTCCTCTTGCTGATGGGCATGCCCATCGCATTTATGATGATGCTGGTGGGCTTTCTTGGGATTTGGAAGCTTTCCGCATTGACGGCCGCCCTGCCGATTGTCGCGCAAACGCTCTATGGCGTTACGTCCCATTACCCCTACACGATCATTCCGCTGTTCATCATCATGGGCAGCTTCGCCGGAGCAGCCGGTATCACGCGGGAGCTTTACGTGACCTTCGATAAATGGTTCCGTCGCCTGCCGGGGGGATTGGGGGTGGCGACCATCGCCGCCTGCGCCGGTTTTGCCGCCGTCAGCGGATCATCGGTGGCCGCCGCCGCTGCTATGGGAAACATCGCGCTGCCCGAGATGCGGCGTTTCGGATACGCGCCGCGACTGGCGACGGGGGTGGTCGCAGCGGGCGGTACCCTGAGCTTTCTGATCCCTCCCAGCCTGGGGTTTGTGGTCTACGGCATGCTGACCGAACAGTCCATCGGCAAGCTCCTGATTTCGGGTATTTTGCCCGGCCTGCTGCTCGCTGCCGCTTATGCGGCGGTGGTGATCGGTTGGGTAAAGATCAACCCGGCCCTGGCGCCGGCCTCTCTCGACAGGGTAACTTTCAGGGAAAAGATCGTAGCGCTTAAAGGCATCTGGGAAACCGCGTTGGTCTTCTTCATCGTGATGGGCGGGATCTACCTCGGATTCATCAACCCCACCGAGGCCGGCGCCGTGGGCGCTTTTGCACTTTTCGTCATCGTCATGCTCAAAGGCCGCCTGACCGGTCGCGCGATCGTCTCCTGCCTGCTCGAGGCCACCCGGATCACGGTCATGGTCTTGTTTTTGGTGGCCGGGGCCACGGTGTTCAGCTACTTCCTGGCCCTGTCGACCATCCCCACCACAGTGTCGGCCTGGATCGCAGGACTCGATGTATCGCGCTATGTGGTCCTGGCCATCATCATAGGGATCTATTTCGCCCTCGGCTGCTTCCTGGATGCGGTGTCCATGATGGTTCTGACGCTGCCGGTGGTCTTTCCGGTCATCGTCGCGCTGCACTTCCACCCGATCTGGTTCGGGGTGGTGGCGGTCCTGATGATGGAGGGCGGGTTGATCACCCCCCCGGTGGGTCTGAACGTCTATACCCTGGCGGGCATCGCCAAGGATGTCCCCATGGCGGAGATCTTCAAGGGCGCAACGCCTTTTCTGGTGTCGATCATCGTGACCGCCGTCATCCTGACGATCTTCCCCAAGATCGCACTTTACCTGCCCAGTCTGATGGGGAGATAGCCATCAGGGTTTAGGGTTCGGGGTTCAGGGAAAAACGGTTGCCGAGGCTTGATCTCTGTTTATCTGATTCGCTCGTGTACGATT
>JALOPB010000191.1 GCA_025454115.1 Desulfobacterales bacterium
CAGGAGCGCGCGGTCAACCGCAAGGTCGGCGCCCAGTTCATGGCGACCTTCAATGCCTACCAGAAGATGATCGACGACAACAAGACCGATGACCTCTCCGGCTCCCAGCCCACCAAGGGCAACATCCGCGGCGGACTGACCACGATCGAAGAGAAGGCCTTCGGCAACCTGCAGAAGATCGGCAAGAAGGTCAGCTACGTGGGCGTGCTGGACAAAGCCGAGGCGCCCACCGGACGGGGCCTGTGGTTCATGGACACCTCCAGCGCCGCAGCCGAAGCCGTGACGCTCTGGGCGGCGGCCGGTTTCGTGGCGCATTTCTTCCCCACCGGTCAGGGCAACATCATCGGCAACCCCATCGAGCCGGTGATCAAGCTGACGGCCAACCCGCTCACGGCGAAGACCATGAGCGAACACGTCGACTACGACTGCTCGGCCATCCTGCGCGGCGAGATGACGCTCGACCAGTCCGGCGACAACCTGATCGAGATGCTTGTGCGCACCTGCAACGGCCGCCTCACGGCCCAGGAAGTGCTCGGCCACGAAGAGTTTGTCCTGACCAAGCTGTACGAAAGCGCGTGATCCTTTTCTGGGGGGGAGAGAGTCGCCCGACTCCCTCCCCTTTGCCCAGGATTCGGAAAACCGAATTAATCAGGATTTCATAATTGACTTTTACTTTGTCATTCCGGCAGTCCCTTAGCCGGAATCCATTGAAGTCAGATAAAAGTGAATTCAAACAATTCTGGATGCCGGATCACGTCCGGCATGACGCTGCTATTTCGAGTCGATTAATACCGGCGACGAGTCCGGCAGCGCTGCAAAGGGGTTGTAACGAGCCTCCACAGCCAACCCGGGCTTCAAAGGAGGAGCATTTATACTGGGCAAAAATGGCCTGCTCGCCACGATGCGCAAGGGTGCCACGTACATCGACGTCAGCACCTTCTCCCCGGCACCGCCCGCAGGCTTTCCGATGCAGCTGAGGCTAAAGCAATGCGACGACTTTCATGAATTTTTCGGGATGCGCGGCAATCTCCACTATAGTGGCCGGGGCTTCTTCAAATGAAATCGTGCGCGTAACCAGTGCAAGCACGTCGATTTTGCCGTTGGCGACCAGATCGATACTTTCGGGAAAATCCCGAAAGCTGTTGCGCGAGCCCCTCACATCAAGTTCCTTCTTCTAGCCACATCGCTGCCCGAGGCCTCGATCACCGCTTCCGCCATCCTTCCGCCGGTGATATCCCGGATGCGGTCGACCGGGTTTTCCGTCACCGGGTTGATTCCGAAAGGTATCCCGAGGGAGCGGGCGGCCGCGAGACGCTCATCGATGGGGTCGATCACGATCGGTATCGCTCCTACCACGAGTGCATACTGGGCTGCGAGCAACCCGATGGGACCCGCCCCGGCCACCGCCAGATGCTCGCCCTGGACGAGGCATGCCCGCTTGACAGCATGCACCGCTATGGTGAGGGGTTCGACCATTGCAAGGCGGTCCCACGATGCGCCGGCTGGCACCTTGTGCACCAGATGCCGCGGGTGCGAGCACCATTCCGACATGGCACCGTCGATGTGCACCCCCCGGACCTTCAGATTCTCGCAGCAGTTCGTCCTCCGGTTGCTGCACGGATAACATGCCCCGCAATAGACATAGGGTTCGATGACCACTCTGTCGCCGGGCTTCAAGGACGGCTCATCCGGTGGGATGTCCACGACCTCTCCGGCAATTTCGTGGCCGATAACGCGCGGGTATGACACCAGAGGGTTGACCCCCTTGTAGGCTGCGATGTCCGAGCCGCAGATCCCCATCCCACGGACTCTTATCAGCACTTCGCCGGGCTTCTTCTCGGGTTGTGGCACTTTCTTCAAAACGACATGTTGCGGGGTATTGATGATGATCGCTCTCATCGCAGTTTCCTTCTGGTGTTTTGCTGGCAAAGAGGAATGTTACAGACTGACCCCCTGTTTCCAGGGAATGAAATCGTCCTGGTTCAGGAGAACGGCTTTGGGCGTCACTTCGCCGCTCGCCGCCCGGATGCAGTACTCTAGTATGTCTTCGCCCATCTGTTCGATGGTTTTTTCGCCTGCGATGACGGACCCTGTGTCGATGTCGATGATGTCGGCCATGCGGCGGGCCAAATCGCTGTTCGTGGCCACCTTGATGATCGGGCAGACGGCGTTGCCGGTCGGCGTTCCCAGGCCGGTAGTGAATAAAATCAGGGTCGCACCGCTGGCGGCCTGGCCGGTGGTCGCCTCGACATCGTTGCCCGGTGTGCAGACGAGGTTCAGCCCGGACCGAACGGCAGGTTCGGTGTAATCCAGGACATCTTCGACCGGCGATGTGCCGCCCTTTCTGGCCGCGCCCGCGCTCTTGATGGCATCGGTGATCAGACCGTCACGGATATTGCCGGGCGAGGGGTTCATGTGGAAGCCCGACCCGGCCTGCCGCGCCGCCTCGCTGTACGTCGTCATGAGGCGCATGAATTTCCGGGCGGCCGCCTCTTCGCGGGTCCGGTCGAGCAATTCCTGTTCGGCCCCGCATAGCTCCGGGAACTCGGCCAGGAGGACTTGCCCTCCGAGAGCGACCAGCAGGTCGCTGCAGTGCCCCACGGCCGGATTGGCGCTGATGCCGCTGAAACCGTCGCTGCCGCCGCACTTCACCCCCATACTCAACCGGCCAAGCGGCGCCGGCCGCCTTTCCACCCGGTCGAGTTCGATCAGTCCGGTGAAGGTTTGCCGGATGGCCGCGGTCAGCAGGCGTTCTTCGCTGCCGAGGCGCTGATGGTCGAAAATGTAGAGGGGCTTGTCGAAGCGGGGGTTGCGCGCTGTCAGCGCATCCAGAAGGTCCTGGACCTGCAAGTTCTGGCAGCCCAGACTGAGGACGGTGACGCCGCCCACGTTCGGGTGGTCGGCATACGCCGCGAGCAAACGGCCCAGCAGCGCGGCATCCTGACGCGTGCCCCCGCAGCCGCCGGGATGATTGAGGAACTTGATTCCATCCACGTTCCTGAACAGGCGTTCGGTTTGCGCGATCGCTGGCGGCAGGCTCGATGCCATGCGGCCGAGGTCCTGACCGCGGCCGTGGGCATCGATCAGTCTTTGCACGAAGCGGCCATAGCGGTCGTCTCCGGCGTACCCCAGCGGGCGGTGCAGGGCCTCGCGGATGATGTCCAGATTGCGGTTTTCACAGAAGACCGTGGGAATGAACAGCCAGTAATTGGCGGTGCCCACGCGGCCGTCGCTGCGGTGGTAGCCGTTGAAGGTGCGACCGGCAAAGCGACCCACGTCCGGCGGCGTCCAGCGGACCTTGCCGGGCCGATAGTCGAAGGGTGCGGCGGCATGCGTCACGTTTGCAGTCGTCATCAAGCCGCCCCTGGGGATGGGCTGGCGGACCGTGCCGACCAGCACCCCGTACATGATGACGTTGTCTCCGGGATGCATTTCCATCTCGAAGAACTTGTGCTTGGCGGCAATGTCGTCCACCGGCATATAGTCCCGGCCCTGCCAGCGGACGGTTTCTCCCTGGCGCAGGTCCTGCAGGGCCACGAGAACATTGTCGGCAGGGTGTACCTTCAGGGCACGTTGCTTCATCGGGATCGGTCCAGGATGGAGTTTCGGGCTAGCTGTTCAAGTGATGATCGCGGTTTTTCGATCCAATCGGAACATGGGATTCCTTATTTGTAGAAGAGATTGGGCAGAAACATGACCATGCCCGGCCAGTAGGTGACCAAAGCCAGACTCAGCAGGAGCGGAATCAAAAACGGCAAACACGCCCGGGTCGTGCGTTCGAACGATATGCCGGACACTCGGGCCAGGATGTAGAGAACCATCCCGACCGGCGGCGTGAGCAGCCCGATCATCAGGTTCAGCACCATGACCAGGCCGAAGTGAACCGGGTCCACTCCGATCCGGTCCATCAGCGGCAGCAGCACGGGAACCAGGATCGTAATGGCGGCGATGGTCTCCATGAAGCAGCCGACGATGAGCAGGAAGAGGTTGATCAGGAGCAGGATAACCCATGGCTCTTCGGTGATGGAAAGAACGAGCGCCGAAACGTTGTCGGTCACCTTCGTCAGTGTGATCAGGTAGCCGAAGATGGAAGCTCCTGCCACGATCAGCAGGATGATGGCGGTGGTTTCGGCTGTCTCCAGGCTGACCTTGACGAACTTCCTTAGAGACAGGGTTCGGTAGACGACCATTCCGAGCAGGATCGCATAGGCTGTCGCCGCAATGGCGGCTTCCGTCGGCGTGAAGATCCCCGTAGTCATCCCGCCGATCAGGATGACCGGAGTGAGCAGGGGCAGGAAGGCCCTCTTCCCGGTAGCCCACAGGTTGACGATGGAGAATCTGGCATCCCGGTGCCAGCCGCGGGTGTGGGCGTAATACGTGACCATGATCATTATGGTCAGCGCCATGACCAGCCCCGGGATCACGCCTGCCGCGAACAGCTTGCCGATCGAGGTGTTGGCCATGACGCCGTAGATGACGAAAGGCAGCGACGGTGGGATGATGGGCCCGATGGTCGATGATGCGCCGGTAATCCCCACGGCAAAATCCACGCTGTACCCGTGGTCGCGCATGGCCCGAATTTCGATGTTGCCCAGACCGCCCGCATCGGCCACCGCAGTCCCCGACATGCCGGCGAATATCACCGAACCCACCACGTTCACGTGGCCCAAGCCGCCTTTCAGCCAGCCCACCAGTGCCAGCGCGAAGTCGTAGATGCGGTTCGTGATGCCCGCGGAGTTCATCAGGCTCCCGGCCATGATGAAGAACGGGATGGCCAGCAGCGGAAACGAATCGATGCCCCCGATCATCCGATGCAGGACCACCAGGTGGGGCTGCGCCCCCTCCACCATGACGTAGATGAGCGAGGCGCCTGCCAGCGCGATCGCGACCGGAACGCCGATGACCAAGCAGAACAGGAAGCCGAGGATCAGTGGGAGGGTGGTCATTGGCGCCGTCCCTCCTGCTTCACCCGGAGAAGAGGACTCGACCCCGACCTCCAGTTCCTCACCGCCACCTGGATGGACCGGTAGGTCATCACCGCCAGCCCCAAGGTGCAGGTTCCGTATACAATGCTCATGGGCCAGTCGATCACCACCATCGGCTGAGTGTGCATGATCCGGGTCACCTGCCAGCACAGGAAGGTGGCATAGGTAAAAAACACGATTCGAATGACGTCGACGCAGGGCGAGAGCACCCGGTTCAACCAACGCGGCAGATAGAGGTACATGAACTCCACATGGATGTGGCTATAGTGCCGGACCGCCAGACCGCCGCCGAGGAACCCGACGCATACCAAGAGATAGCGCGCGATCTCCTCGGTCCAGGCGAGCGAATCGTTGAGGGCGTAACGTGTGAAAAACTGCAGGAAGACGATGACGGCCATGGCCCAAAAGAAGGCCAGCAGCAGCCAGTCCTCGACGCTGCAGTCCGACAGGTCGGGTTCAACTTCATCATCCGCTGCACCGACCGCAACGTCACCGAGGTTCGGGCCGTTGTAGTCGTCAGCCTTCATAGGCATTTCCTTTATTTGATGGCCTGGATCTTGTCGTAAAGCTCTTTGGTCCAGACCGCGCCGGCCGAGGGGTCGCTGTGGGCCTTTAGGGCCGCTTCACGGAAGGCCTTGAGATCCGGGGTGATGACCGTCTTGCCCTGCTGCTTGAACCAGTCGACTAGCTTGCCCTCGGACTCGCGGATGCTGGCGCCAGCTCGGCTGGCGGCTTCCTGGTAAACGGATTCGAAAATCCCGTGCTCCTGAGGCGTCAACCGGTTCCAGAGACCGGAGGCGATCGTCGTCGTCAGATTGTCAAGGATGTGGCCGGTCAGGATGATGTGGGACTGCACTTCGTAAAACTTCTTAGCCTGAATGGTCGGCAGCGGGTTCTCCTGGCCGTCCACGGTGCCGTTCTGAAGGGCGAGGTAAACTTCCGCAAAGGCGATCGGCGTGGGATTCGCGTCAACCGCCTTGGCGAACATCATGTACATGGGCGCTTGCGGAACGCGCAGCTTCATCCCCTTCATGTCCGCCGGTGCGTTGATGGCCTTGTTGGCGGTTGTGTGGCGCGCTCCGTAATACGTGATAGCTACGATCTTGTTGTTGGTCTGTTTGAAATAGCCGTCGGCCAGTTCGGCAAGGAGCGGGCTCTTGCTGAAGGCCGTATGGTGGGCGACGTCGCGCCAAATGTACGGGGCATTCACGATCGAGAACGGCTTATAAATGGCGCCGATGAAAGAGGCGCCGAGGTAGGCCATATCGATGGTGCCGAGCGGCAGGGCCTGTGAGATCTGCTGCTCGTTGCCCAGGGTGGAAGCCGGAAATACTTCGATTTGGAACTTGTTGTTAGTCCGTTTAGCGATTTCGCCGGCCGCCCAAAGGGCTTCAACGTGAAACGCCTCTGAGGTTTCGTACACATGGGCGAACTTCAGTTTGGTTTGGGCGGCAACCGGCAGGGCGACCGTTAGAATCAGCAACACCATTAACGCTCCGAGTACAGGTTTTCGCATTTGCGCCTCCTCTTCGTTTGAATCGTGGTTTCGTCTCAACCAGAAGGAAAGGAACCCGTTCGGAGGGCCGGCGACTGCCCGAGGGCGTGATCACGGCCTAACCGCCCTTCTGCCCTCCACTTTCATTAATGGGGAACACCACTACGGCGCCCGCTAACGTCAGGCCAGTAGCATCGCCATTGATGGATGTCAACCGCGAAGTCGCGGTCAAGCTTAGGGCTGTCGGTGTTCGGCCAAGTCCGGGGCATCCGATCGAAGAGACATGCCATGGTGGCGCAGTCAACGGCCACCCGCATTTCGGACGACCCGGCTATTCAGCCATTGACCGAAAGGACGATAGCACGCTGCGCCGTCAAAGTTGGATCGGCAACCATATGCAGAGCGCGCGGCTTGTATGGCGTGATCAATGATTGCATTGCAGCTGAGACGAACGGCCGGAGCTTTTTTTTGAGACCTGCGGATGGCGAACGGTTGGAAACAGCGGCGCTATCCTCGTTCGAGGAGACAGCGCGTGGAACGTGCCCGAGCCTGAACTGACATTGGTTGTCAACTCGCGGCGTGAAATCATCGGCGACTGTGTCGGCAACGATGTTTCTTCGCGAAGCATTGAGGGCGAGAACCCGCTCTATCTCCCTCAAGCTAAAATCTTCAACGGCTGCTGCGCGCTGGGTCCCGGTATTAAGCT
>JALOPB010000192.1 GCA_025454115.1 Desulfobacterales bacterium
GAATGGCGCGGGGGCTGTTCAAGACATTTGCGGCCATTCAAGCGTTTTGTTGTTACGCCATAGATCATTGCCAAATCGGAATCCAAAATAACCCTATGGCGTTGGACGGAAACAATCAAGGATTGAATCCGCGCTTCGTCATACACGTCCATTTCTTGAGAGCCATCGGGTCCATGCCGCGGGCGGTGACCTGGACGGGGTTGATGATGTCCACGCCGATCTCGACCAGGTCGTCCAGGATGTCCACGATGGATCCGCACGAGTGGAACATGAGCTTGGCCGGGGTGAGCTCGCGCACGCGGCGGAAGAACCGGGCGTGTCGGGGTTTGATGAAACGCCGGTTAGGATTTCAGGCATTGATCCTCAACCATGGCGAATCGGCTCTCGACTTTTATCAGCGAGTCAGGTGGATTTTCAAGTAAAAACGCGCTCGGTGGAACCCGGTGCGAGCAGCGGCCATCAGAAATGGTTAAGTCTTGACAGAGTGGTAAGATGTAAGATATCAGACAACTATTAATTCGGGGGCTTTCGATGGCCGTCAGACCGCTCAAACCCATCAAGAAAGAAAGCGTGCGGGTCCAGGTTTTCCGGCAGCTGCGCGACCAGGTGCTGCGCCGCACCTGGGCGCCTGGAAGCAAAATCCCCTCCGAGAACGAACTCTCCCGGACCATGGGCGTCAGCCGGGTTTCCATCCGTGAAGGCATCCAGCACCTGGTCTCGCTGGGCATTCTAGAAACCCGCCACGGCGAAGGCACCTTCGTCCGCGAAATCGGCAGCGAAATCCACTTCAATTCCCTCATTCCCCTGATGGCTCTGGACGAAACCGACATCTTTCATGTCCTCGAGTATCGCCGCATCATCGAGAAAGGCACTGCCGCGCTGGCCGCTGAGCGCGTCACCGATCAAGACCTGGCGGAGATGGAGGCCGTCTACGACCGGATGGTCCGGGCCCAGGACGACGTGGCCGAATTCGCACGGGCGGATCTTGAGTTCCATCTCGTCGTGGCCAAGGCCACCGGCAATTCCGTGCTGATCAAAGTCAACAACGTCCTGCGCAGCGTTCTGAGCGTTTCCATGGAGAACATCGTCAGCACGCTCGGAATGCACGATGGGCTGCATTACCACCGCTTGCTGATCGAAGCGGTGAAGTCCCGCAATGCGCCGGAAGCCGAACGGCTCATGGAAGAGCACGTGGTCAGAACCATCGAGCGGCTGAGGAGCGAAGCCGGCGCGCCAGCGGACGGGGCCAGGGCGGCGGAGGCCGCTCGGCGGCGCCCAGGACTCGACGAGCGGCTGGCCCTGCACCATGCTTTCTGGGCACGCGAAAAGCAGCCCCGGCCCCTGGCCTCCTTTCGGGTGGGCGACTTCTTCTTCTCCCGGCATTTCAAGGCGGCCCAGGCCCTGCTCGAGCCGGATAAGCCGATTACCCCGGAGATGGTCGATGTGGCCGCTTTCCTTCCGGACTACGAGCGCATGTTCCTGGAGGCCGAGGCGATCGGACAGGACGGATTCTGGACTGCGGAGCCCTTCACGGGCATCCCCTGGATGGAGGCCATGCTGGGCTGCGCTGTCCGCGCGGGGCGCGAGAGCTTTACGTCCCGGCCGTGGCTGTCGTCGCCGGCCGAGGCGCTCGAAAAGGTGAGATTCGACCTGGAAAACCCCTGGCTCAAGAAATACCTCGAATTCACGGCCGCACTGGTGCAACAAAGCCGCGGTCGATTCCCGGTCGGCATGCCCATCATGCGCGGGCCGACCGACATGATCGGCGCGCTGCTGGGCCAGCAGGAGATGGTGCTGGCACTCATGATGGAAGATCCGGCGGTCATGCGCCGGCTGATCGAACGGGTCACGCGCGCATTTCTGTCCGTCCTCGACGCCCAGCGCCGGCTGGTTCCGGATTTCCACGGCGGAACCGCCCTCGGGTTCTACCACGTCTGGGCGCCCGGTCCATCCATCTGGTTTCAGGACGACCTTTCGGCCATTCTATCGCCGAAGCTCTATCGCGAGTTCTTTCTCGATGCGGCGCGCATGATTCTTGCGGGCCATCGTTACACCGCCGTTCATCTGCACCCGGCCTCTTTTTTCATCATCGACGAGCTGCTCGCTCTGAAGGACCTGAAGGTCGTCGAAGTGAACAAGGACATCGGAGGGCCGAGCGTCGGGGAGATGCTGCCGGTCTTGAGCAAAATCATGCAGACACGGGGCCTGATCCTCTGGGGCGACCTTACCATTGAGGATTTGGAAATGGTCAAACGCAACCTGCCCTGCCAGGGTCTCTGCCTGAACGTGGTCGCACCGACCCTCGCGGAGGCGCACGAACGCCGCAACTATATCTATAACTGGGGGTGATCGTCCATGACTGACACGGCAACAATCAAAAAACTGGAGCGCATGGCCCTGCAATTGCGCTTCGACCTGATCGAGATGATCGAGGTCGGCAAGGTCGGGCACCTGGGCGGATCGAGCTCGATGGCCGAGATCGCAGCCTGTCTCTATTTTCACGCCATGCGCTACGACCCCCGGAATCCGAAGGATCCGGATCGAGACCGTTTCCTGCTCAGCAAAGGCCATTGCGTCCTCATCCAATACGCAGCCCTGGCCGAACTGGGTGTCATCCCGCGGGAGGAGCTGAAAAAGGTCAAGACCCTCGAAGGCTGTCTTCAGGGACACCCGGACATGGACCGGACCCCCGGGATCGAAGCCGTCACCGGCTCCCTCGGAATGG
The DNA here is from genome assembly GCA_025454115.1 of Desulfobacterales bacterium. Lineage (GTDB taxonomy): Bacteria > Desulfobacterota > Desulfobacteria > Desulfobacterales > SpSt-501 > SpSt-501. The sequence continues at coordinate 2,726 of JALOPB010000192.1, forward strand.
GGCTCTCCATCGGTCTGGGCATGGCCCTTGGTTTTCGCCTGGATCGACGGTCGAGCCGCGTCTACGTCGTTATGGGCGACGGCGAACTCTCCGAAGGCCAGATCTGGGAAGCCGCCATGGCGGCAGCCGCTTTCAAGCTTGACAACCTGACCGCCTTTGTGGACTTGAACCGTGTCCAAGCCACCGGCCCCACCCGTGAGATTTTCGACATCCCGCAGATCGAGCGGAAGTGGGCTGCTTTCGGCTGGGAGGTCGTGAGCACCGACGGTCACGACGTGAGCCGGATCCTGGCGGCGCTGGATCATGCGCACAAAACCAAGGGCCGGCCGACGGTGATTGTGGCCGAAACGGTCAAGGGCAAGGGCTTCTCTTTTGCGGAAAACAACGCCGCTTTCCACAACAACTCGCTGACCGCCGAGCAGCATCGCCAGGCGCTCTGCGAGTTGGAGGCCCGGCGGGCGGAGCTGAAATGAAATACAGGGTTCGATGGGTCAAAGGTTCAAGTGAAGCAAGATCCGTTGGCCCCTTGAATCCTTGCACCCTTATCGGACAGAGCAAAACGAATTCATACCGATAAAACAGTCGTTATCATTGAGGAGACACCGAATGGCCCCCCACCCGAACATGCGTGAAGCCTACGGCCTGGCCCTGTTGGAGTTGGGCCGGAAAAACAAGGATGTGGTGGCGCTTGAAGCCGACTTGGGCAAGTCCACCCGCTCCGTGCTGTTTCAGGAGGCCTTCCCGGAGCGCTATTTCCAGATGGGCATCGCCGAGCAGAACATGGCCGCCGCCGCGGCGGGATTGGCGCTGGCCGGCAAGATTCCGTTCATCCACTCCTTTGCCGTCTTTGCAACCGGCCGGGCCTATGACCAGCTGCGCAATTCGATCTGCATCCCTGGCCTCAAGGTCCGCATCTGCGGCTCGAGCAGCGGCCTTTCCGATTTCGGCGACGGCAAGACCCATCAATCGGTGGAAGACATCACCCTCATGCGGGCGCTGCCCGGCATGACGGTCCTGTCGCCGATGGACGGACTGGAAACGGCCCGGATGATGGATTGCCTGATCGACTGGCCGGGGCCGGCTTACATCCGCATCAACCGGTCCGATCTTCCGCTGCTCTACCCGGCCGCTGAGCCCTACCAGATCGGAAAAATCACCCGCTTGCGCATGGGTTCCGATGCCGCCCTTCTGGCCACCGGGGTCATGGTCGGCCGTTCGATCAAGGCGGCCGAGCTCCTGGCGGAGAAGGGCGTTGCGGCGGCTGTTTACAACATCAGCACGGTCAAGCCGCTCGATGCGGAGGCGCTCATCCAGGCGGTGGCGGGCGTGCGCGCGATCGTGGTGGCCGAGGAGCACAATCGTATCGGCGGCCTGGGATCAGCCGTGCTGGAGGCCTTGCGGGCCACTCCCCACCCGCCGGTCGAGCTGGTGGGCATCGAGGACTGCTTCGGCCTGAGCGCCGCCTGCTATGATGAAATTTTGAACCACTTCGGCCTGACCACCCAGGCCGTCGCCGCGGCGGCCATGCGAATACTGGACGGAAGTTCAAGGCTCAAGGGCCGCAACTGAAAAGGAAGGAAGTCGTCATGTCGTCTGAAACCGTCGCAGCGGCTTCAAGAAGTGAGTGCATCAGCCAGGTCATAGACAAGACCCTGTCCTACGTGGTGGCGGCCCTGCTGGTGGCCATGTCGTTCACGGTCTTTGGAAACGTCGTCTGTCGCTACTTTTTGGACGCCTCGCTCGCCTGGTACGAGGAGGTGTCCCGGTTTCTGCTGATCTGGATCGTGTTTCTGGGGGCCGTCATCGCTTTCATCAAGGGCGACCACCTGGGAATCGACGTGCTGTTCATGGTCCTGCGGCCGAGATACCAGCGAATGGTCACCGTGATAGCCGACGCCCTGGTCCTGGTGTGCCTGGCCATCATGTTCCAGGGCGGGTGGGAGATGGCCATCGACTCCCTCGAGAGCGGCTGGGTGGCCTCCTCGGTGCCCATCCCGTACGGATGGGTTTACATGGTGGGACCGGTCAGCGCCGCACTCATGTTCGTCCAATGCCTCATCAAGACACACGCCGACATCCGGGCGCTGAAGGGAGTGCCGGCATGAACGTCCTCTCCCTTTTTCTCATGTCGCTGTTCGGCTTCATCCTGCTGACGGTGCCGATTGCCTTCGCGCTCTTCCTCACGGCGCTGGTCCTGGCGCTGGCCATGGGGGTCTGGTCGCCGGCGCTCATCATCCAGAACATCTTCCGGGGGATCGACAGCTTTCCGCTCATGGCGATCCCGTTTTTCCTGCTGGCCGGGGAGATCATGAACACGGGGGGCATCTCGGAGCGGATCATCATGGTGGCCAAGGCCATGTGCGGCCACGTGCGGGGGGGGCTGGGGTACGTGACCGTGGTGGCGAGCATGCTCATCTCAGGCGTCTCCGGCTCAGCCGTGGCCGACACGTCGGCAATCGGCTCGATCCTCTACCCGGTGATGAAGAAGGAAGGCTACGACCCTAAGAAGGCAGCGGCGCTGTTTGCCGCCTCCACCACCAACGGCCCGATCATCCCCCCCTCCATCCCGATGGTCATCTTCGGGGTCATCGCCAACGTTTCGATCATCCGGTTGTTCATCGGCGGGGTCGTTCCGGGCCTGATCCTCGGGGTGGGACTGATGATCGGCTGGTACTTCCATGTCCGGGGCAAGGCCCGCTACCACGTCGAGGGCAAGTTCAGCCTGACGGCCGTTCTGAAATCCTGCATCGACGCGTTCTGGGCCCTTTTCCTGCCGGTCATCATCCTGGGCGGTATTCTGCTCGGTATCTGCACGGCCACCGAGGCCGCGGTCGTTTCCGCCGTCTACGCCTTCGTCGTCTCGGTATTCATCTACCGCGAGCTCAAGATGAGGGACATGCTGCCGGTGCTGGTCAACACCGTGCGCGGGACGGCCGTGGTCCTGTTCGTCTGCGGTGCGGCCATGGCGGCGGCCTATTTCATCACCACGGCCCAGATCCCGGAGCTGCTGGCGGGAGTGCTCCTCCAGCTCTCCGGCGACAGTTGGGTGATGTTCATGTTCTGGGTCAACGTGCTGCTGCTGATCGTCGGCTGCGTCATGGACCTGACCCCGGCCCTGCTGATCCTCGGGCCGATGCTGCTGCCCATCGCGACTAAGTACGGCCTCGACCCGATCTATTTCGGTGTGGTCATGATCGTCAACCTCTGCATCGGCCTCATTACGCCCCCGGTCGGGAACATCCTCTATGTGGCCTGCGGGATCTCCAAGATCTCCGTGGCCGAGATTTCGCGAGCGATCTGGCCCAATATCATCATCGGCATCATCGTCCTGTTCATCGTGACCTACCTGCCATGGACGGTGATGTGGCTGCCGAACCTGATACCCAAATAAGAGCGGCCGAGGCGGCCGTTCTGATTACCAAACCCAAGAAAGGAGAAACGACATGAAACGGACATGGATTCTGGTTCACATGGATTCTGGTTCCCACCCTGCTGCTGGCAATCGGCCTGGCGGCCGATCCGGCACTAGCCCAACCCAAGGTTCTTAAGATCTCCAACGGCGTCAACGAGCAGCACCCCTCGTACCTGGGGGGCAAGAAGTTCGGAGAAATCCTCGCCGCCAAGCTCCCCGGCAAGTACGACGTGCAGGTCTACGCCAACGCCCAGCTGGGCGACGACGTGCGCGCTACGGAGGGTGTCCGCATGGGGACCCTTGAGATGGTCACCACCTCGGCCTCGCCCCTGACTGGCCTGGTGCCCGAATTCAACGTGTTCGACCTGCCTTTCATCGTGACGAGCGAGAAGGCCGCCGACGCCATTTACGACGGGCCGATCGGCGCCAAGCTGGGGGCCGCCCTGGAACCCAAGGGGATCAAGCTGCTGGCCTATTATGAAAACGGATTCCGGCAGCTGACCAACAGCGTGCGCGAGGTCAAGGCCCCGGCCGACATGAAGGGGCTCAAGATCCGCACCATGCAGAACCCCATTCATCTCGAGGCGTTCCGTGCCATGGGCGCCAACCCGACCCCCATGCCCTTCAGCGAGGTTTTCACCGCGCTGCAGCAGAAGACGATCGACGGACAGGAAAACCCCATCCCGACCATCTGGCTGTCCAAGTTCTACGAAGTCCAGAAGTTCGTCTCCCTGACCGGTCACGTCTACGGCCCGCACATCGTGCTCATCAACAAGAAGCTCTTCGACTCTTTCCCGGCCGAAGACCAGAAGATCATCGCTGCCGCTGCTCAGGAGTCGGCCATCTACCAGCGGAACCTCAACCGCAAGATGAACAGCGATTTCGTGGCGGAGCTGAAGAAGGCCGGCAATACGGTCAGCGAGCTGACCCCCGAGCAGAAAAAAGCCTTCCAGGATGCCGTGGCGCCCGTGTACGCGACCTGGGAGCCCAAGATCGGCAAGGCGCTGATGGATGAGTTCAAGGCGACAGTCGAAAAGGCCAAGTGATGAAGCGATTGAAAGGCAAGGTCGCTCTCGTTACGGGAGGCTCGCAGGGCCTTGGAGCCGCCATCGCCCGGCGTTTCGGCCGCGAGGATGCTCAGGTCTTCTTGGGCGATCTGAAGGAGGCTGAAGGCAACGCTCTCGCAGCGGAGCTGCAGAGCGAGGGGGTCAACGCCCGATTTGTGCGGCTGGATGTGGCCAGCGAGGAAAGCTGGGTCGGATCCTACGAAAGCGTGATAGCGAGTGCGGGCCGGATCGATATCCTGGTCAACAACGCCGGGATCAACATCCGCCAGCCCATCGAGGAAATGACGGTCGAAAACCTGGATCTGATGCTGGCGGTCAACGTTCGCGGGCCGTTTCTCGGCATCAAGCACGCGCTGCCCCTGATGCGGCAGGCCGGCGGCGGAAGCATCATCAACATGGGGTCGGTCTGCTGCCTGATCGGCCACAAGTTCACGCCGGAAGCCTATACCACGGTCAAAGGTGCCCTCATCCAACTGACCAAGTCCGTGGCCGTTCGCTATGCAAAAGACAACATCCGCGCGAACATTCTTTGCCCCAGTACAGTCGAGACGCCTCTCGTCCAGGAAATGCTGAAAAACCCCGAACGCCGCAACGAACGTTTGGGCGAAGTGCCGCTAGGCCGGCTGGCGAGCCTCGATGATGTTGCCAACGCGGCGCTCTACCTGGCTTCGGATGAAGCCGCCTTCATCAACGGAATCGCTTTCCCGGTGGATGGCGGCGTGATCGCCTGGTAGCGGGTGATTCGGATATCAGGGGATTACAAAAAGAGACGGGAAACCTCCAGGCGGCGACGCCTGGCTTCGGTTTCCCGTTTCAGTATGAAATGGCTTTGGAAGGCGTTCTTATTTCTTCTTGGCCGCCGGCTTTTTGGCAGCGGGTTTCTTGGCCGCCGGTTTCTTGGTGGCACATTTGCCCTTGGTGGCGCATTTTCCGGTGGTCTTCTTCACTGCCGTCTTCTTGGTCGTCTTTACGGCCTTCTTAGCTGTTGCCATCATTTCCTCCCGTTTTTGGATTAGGCGGCTCTTAATCAAGGATATAGCCGGCCTGTGGATTGTATTAACTTTAATTATAACCTACAATATATAGAGTTGCAATTCTTTTTTGAGCCCTTATAACCACCTATGCGTGCGATCCTGAGGATCAAATCGGCAATTCTGGAGAACCATGCGAATGAAAACCGTAGTCCTCGACATGGAAAACATGACTCTTGACGGGCTCGTCGCGGCGGCGCGCGGGGGGGCAGTCGTGCGGCTGAGCGCCGAGTCGGAAGAGCGCATCCGGGCCGGCCGGGCGCTGGTGGATCAGTGGGTGGCCGAAGAACGGCGGATCTATGGAGTGACGACCGGATTCGGGGCCCTGAGCGACGTGGCCATTTCGAAAAAAGACACCCGGCGCCTGCAGGAGAACATTCTCATGAGCCACGCGTCCGGCGTGGGTGAGCCGCTTCCCGCCGAAACCGTTCGAGCCGTCATGGCGCTCAGAGTCAAGGACTTCGCTCGGGGTCACTCCGGCATTCGGCTGGAGACCGCCCGGCAGCTGCTTGAATTGCTCAACCGCGGCATCCTTCCCGTGGTACCGGAAAAGGGATCGGTGGGAGCGAGCGGCGACCTTGCGCCGCTGGCTCATCTGGCCCTGGTATTGTTGGGGAAAGGCGAGGCGTTTTACGAAGGAGCCCGCATGAGCGGTGCTGACGCCTTGGCCGCCTGCGGGCTCCAGCCGTTGCAGCTCGAATCGGCCGAAGGGCTGGCGCTCGTCAACGGCACCCAGGTCATGACGGCCATCGGCGGGCTGGCGGTGTACGATTCCGACCGGCTTTCCCGATTAATCGATATCGCGGCATCCATGACGCTGGAAGTGTTGATGGGCAGCCGCACCGAGTTCAACCCGCGGATTCACCAGGTGCGGCCGCATCCGGGTCAGATCGTTGCCGCGGCCAACATGGAACGCATCACGCGCAACAGCGAGATCATCTCCTCCCACAAGGACTGCTCGCGCATCCAGGATGCCTACACCCTGCGGTGTTCGCCGCAGGTGCACGGCGCGACCAAAGACGCCATCGCCTATTGCCGTCGGGTGATCGAAACCGAGATGAACTCTTCGACCGGCAACCCCTTGATGTTCGCCGACTCCGGCGAGTTCCTGCTGGGCGGGAACTTTCACGGGCAGCCGGTGGCGCTTGCCATGGACTTCTTGGGCATGGCCGTGGCCGAACTCGCCAACATCTCCGAGCGGCGCATCGAACGGCTGGTCAATCCCAAGCTGAGCGGGCTTCCGGCGTTCCTCGTGAGCGACGGCGGCCTGAATTCGGGCTTCATGATCGCCCAGTACACGGCGGCCGCCCTGGTCTCCGAGAACAAGGTGCTGGCCCACCCGGCCAGCGTCGACTCCATCCCCACCTCGGCCAACAAGGAAGACCATGTCTCCATGGGCACCATCGCCGCGCGCAAGTGCCGGGAAATCGTGGCCAACACCGAAAACGTGATCGCCATCGAGCTGCTCTGCGCGGCCCAGGCCCTCGATCTCTTCACCAACCTGAAGCCCGGCGAGGGAACGCTGGCGGCCTACCGGGTCATTCGCCGGTCCATCGCCCATCTCGACGCCGACCGTTTTCTGGCCGCCGAGATCAACGCCATGCGGGATCTCATGCGCGGCGGAGACATTCTGCGTGCGGTCGAGGAAACCGTCGGCGAGATGGCCTGAAGATGCAGACTGGCCGTCCCTTCGAAGGGCGTTCGAACGCTGGTTGGAGCCGGGCAACTTCGATCAAGGCGGGCAGCAGAACGTCCGGCTTGCAGACTT
>JALOPB010000017.1 GCA_025454115.1 Desulfobacterales bacterium
CCTTGGTCACCCCCATGACCCGAAATCCGTGCTCATGGCTGATCGCCAGCACCCGCCGGGTGTTATGAACGATTTTCTCAAGATCGATTCGCAGCCGTGCGTTCGACATCATTTTTTCCTTTTAGCGCGTACACATATTGGATTCGTTAATGCTTATCTTAGCAAATAAACTTCAGCGGATAAAGCTGCTGGATTTCAAGCGGAGTTTGCTGATAGGGTAAAGCCGGATTTTCCGATTTTAAAGGAAAAACATGGCCGCTGCCATCATCACCGAATTTCATACGATCGTCATTCTTTATGAAAATGACGATCTCATCGCCGTCGACAAGCCGATTAAGCTCGCCTCGATTCCCGAGCGCAACCGCGAAAAAATATCCCTCCTCAAGTTGTTATCCGAAGCACGCCAGCAAAAGCTTTTTGTCGTACACACCTTGCCATCGTCCATGGGCCAATTGAGGAAGACAGTGGTACCATCGACAAACCTCTAAGGCGATTCGGTTCAGGCAGAATGGGAGAGGACCAGAAAAAAGGAAAGCCTTGCATCACTCAATATACAGTGGAAACGCGTTGCTCCGGATATACGCTGGTCAAGGTCCATCCTCAGACCGGGCGCAAACACCAGATCCGCGCTCATTTTTTCAGCATCGGGCACCCGATTGTGGGGGACACGCTATATGGCGACACATCCATTCAAAAGAAATATCCCCGGCTGATGTTGCACGCGCTGGCCATCAGTTTTAGCTCGCCCGAACAGGAAGATCTATTAATCGAATCGCCGAGTCCGCTGGTTTTCCCTTAAAAAATTAAAGAAAAAAGATAACTTACCGATAATTCAATAGGATCAGTACGAATGGGGGCAGCCTCCGTTTTGTACAGAAATAATTATCCTATTTTCAATAAGTTAATTGCCTAAAAGGAGAAAATGGATGGAGGTGAAAATGCCTGCCACCCAGTTGGTCTATACGCCTTTTCATTGCGCCAGGCTAAGCCGCAACGTAATTCTGACTTCGATTCATTTTTTACCTGAAACAGATGGACACGCCGCGGTTGGATCGGATCAAGAAGTGGTTTTTGATTGCGCCGAAAAGAAAATCTGCGGTGTCTGCAGTGAGTGGGGCCGAACTCGAAGTTATGACTGGGAAAAGTGCTTTCATCCAAACTTAAAGAAACCCGTTTCAGAATGAACTCTCGATTGCTGGAATACATCTTAAACGGAAGCATCGTAATCAATTCCCTGGATGTTCTCGGGCATTGGATCAAGCGGTTTCCAGACAACCCGCAACTGTTGAAAATCTACGCAAACCTCCTGGCGGTGAATGGGCATCTCCAAGCAGCCGCCAACCATTATGACCGTGCAGCGCAGATTTATTTAAGAGAAGGCCAGTTTCTAAATGCTGTTGCAACCAAAATTGCGCAATGGCAAGCGGTCAAGCCGCGGAAGGACGATGTAGAGGATCTTTTTTCAGTTTTCCAAGGTCATACCTCTGATGGGAAACCGGCTACAGCATTTTGGAAGAGCCTGACCACGGACGAACTTCTGGATCTATGCCAAATCGTCGAGAATATAAGTTATCCTACCGGAATAACAGTTAAACAGCTTGGGGAGATAGAGCGAGTATTAAATTTTGTGGTGTCGGGAGAGCTCAAAGAGTCCAACTATCGGATGATCGAAGATCAACAGATCAAGTTCAAGAAACCCATTCAAGTGCTGAAACCGAACGATATTTTTGGCGCTATATATCCCTTTTCTGAAGACATCCGGTCCCAGTCTCATATCGTAACTCTCAAGAGAACTGAACTGGTTAGTATCAAGAAGGAAAAAATCATTCGCCTGTGCAAGGTACACCCACACTTGGAGGCTAAGATTATCGACCTCCTTCAAGTCCGAGATTTCAGAAAAGCAGAAAATGGTTCTACATTAGCTCGAAAAGCGAAGCGCTACAACCTTACCACCCCAATATCTATTGAAATAATTCCAGATAAAGATGAAGCCACCTCGGTTCGAATGGCCGGATTTGCAAGAGATTGGTCCGTTTCTGGCCTGTGTTTTCTATCGCCGGATCATCTGATCGAAGATAGTCATGAGGCCGCCTTCAAAGCTATTCTTAATGGCCATAAGCCGGAGGTGAGGGTAATTTTATCTATAGAAAAAATGTCATTGGTTATTCTAGGCAAGATTGTCCGGAAGGAAAAGGTAGTGGATCATGGTAAAATTTATCTATCATTAGGAATCAGATTTGACGATTTGCCTCCAATGTTAGGTGGCGCATTTTTTGCTTTTGCGCAAAGCATGGGTTTTCTCAATCAGGGCTCAAATGCCCCCGGCATTTTCCCTGAGCATATGGATTGATTCTGATTTCCACTTCTCGGCTATACAAAACAGAAGGAATGATGATGAACGTGGACGATGATAATACTGGTAGCCGGCTTATCGATCGGTCCCGCTGGAACAATCATGCTGCGACCAGCACCTTGCCGCCTGTGTTCAACACCAGCGAAGCCTGTCATTACCTCCGTATCTCGCGCCCCACATTTCTGAAATTGATTGCAACCGGCAAGATTCGAGCGCAGAAGCTCGGCAAGGGATGGAAAGTGCTGGACACTGAACTCAAGCGCTTCCTTTTAGCCGGAGAGCTCACCCAGCAATAGCTCACCCTTTCATGCTGAAAACTATTCCCAAGCGCTCCGGTTCAACACGGCGCCAACTGACATATTTTTAATCAATCCTGATTAATGCCTTCGTTGATTCCTGTCCTTTACAAAAGACGCAATGCATGCAAAAAAGCGTGCTAGCGTGATATTGAACATAGCTGGTAGTGGCCTAGAAACCTTTTAATGGAGAATTCCGTCATGTCCGATGTTTTTATCCAACTGCGAGAGCACCTGGACAGTCTGCCTTCAGGTTTTCCATCAACTGAAAGCGGGGTGGAATTGCGCATTCTGAAGCGGCTCTTTACACCGGACGAAGCTCAGTTGGCGTTGAAAGTAACCATGAAGCTCGAATCGGCAACCGCCATCGCCGAGAGGGCCGGACTTTCGCAAGCTGAAGCCGAAGCACGCCTCAAAAAGCTCTCCCGCAAGGGCCTTATTTTTAGTATTGAGAGCCCGGATCGGGAGCCTCGCTACATGGCCGCCCAATTTGTGATTGGAATCTGGGAATACCATGTGAACGATCTTGACCCCGAATTCGTGCGGGACATGGACGAGTACCTGCCCTACCTGGGCCGGGAAGCTTTCGGCCGAATACCGCAGCTTCGAACCGTACCGGTCGGTCAAAGCATCCATGCGGGCCTGGAAGTCCTGCCCTACGAGAAGGCCGAGGAGATCGTTCGTCAGCAGTCGAAATTCTTAGTTGCGCCGTGCATCTGCCGCCGGGAACATCACATCAAAGGGGCGGGGTGCGACAAACTAATGGAGTCCTGTCTCGTTTTTAGCTGGGGCGCCGAATATTATGCCCGCAACGGGCTGGGGCGATTCATCACCCTGGAAGAAACGCTGGAGATAATAAAGAAAGCGGAGGCGGACGGCCTGGTGCTGCAACCGAGCAACGCTCAAGACATCGTGAACATCTGCTGCTGTTGCGGGGATTGCTGCCAGATGCTTCTGCATCTGAAAAAACACCCCAAACCCGCACTCGCAGTTTCCTCGCCGTTTAAAGCGGAGTATAACGCGGATCTCTGTGTGGGATGCGAGGCCTGCCTCGACCGCTGCCAGATGGAAGCCCTCACTATGGCGGATGGCCGTGCTGTGTTGAACCCCGACCGCTGCATCGGGTGTGGGCTGTGTGTCAGCACCTGCCCGAGCAGCGCGCTCACATTGACCCGCAAGCCTGTCGAACATCAACCGGAGATTCCCAAGAACCAGCGCGACGCCTTCATCCTACGGGCTCAGGCACGGGCTGCAGCGCGGATGGAGATGGAAGACAAACTCAGGCGCCACCATCGGATCTAACTATGCGCAGCAACTCTCTCATTGCGATGGTTTAAAAAGGCCTCTCGGATTAGCTCCCGCCAACCCGGCCTGATAGGAGCGCTCATCGACCGGGGACAGCCTATCCGCCAAGGCTGGCGGCAGCAGGTTGATGCGGCGGATCTCATCGGTGCGCCGGGCGATGAGATCTAAGGGCTCATCCTTCGTCATCCAATCGAAGCGGTCGAAGCGATTCAGGTTGAGCGGGCCGGTGTACCCGCGCAGGGTCTTTTCGCGTTCGATATTGTAGTACTGCTCGAAGTAAGACATCGCCAGCTCGCGCAGGTTGCGGTAAACCGGCTCGCGGAAACGCAAGCCGACGAAATTGGATTTGGCGACCGCGCCCCAATGCCCGTCGATCTTGAAAAGGGCGAGCAGGTGCTCGTCGTCCCGACCGTTCGACAATAGGTCCAGTATCAGTGGCGGATGGCCGAGGCGGCGCAATGCAGCGGCAGCAAACACGGCCCCGTCGAAGCAGTGGGCGGTGCGCTCCCTCAGCACCCGCAATGGACATCGATAGAAGTCGTCGGTGCTGTAGGCGATATCATCCAGAAAGGCCTGTATCCTCGCCGGGCTTGTCAGCCCGCTGATCATTCCCCGTTCCGTATCGGCCAGCATGCGTTCAAACGTTTCAAACGGGGTCATTCCATTTCCTCCTCAAGCGATTCGAATGCGCTGCCCATCGGCGCCACCGCCACCATATGCCCAGCGCCGCCATCATCAGAATGAGCTCCCACACCAACTCGTGGGCCAGATCGAACAGTGCCGGGTGAAAAACGCCGGTATGGAACAACTGGACAAGACGAATGAGGTTCAGGCCGACCAGCACAGGAATTCCTACGCACACGCCGATCAGTTTGGATCGCACGGATACCGGCGTTGCGGCGGTCAACGCTGCCAGGATAGCCGCGGGCAGCAAGCCCGTGCAGCGGTAATAGATCTCATAGGCAAACCCTTCGGGATGATGGATCTGAGAGCCAATCCGCACCGCCTCAATCTTTAAAGCATGCAGAAAGGCCAGCGTCATCCGAGCGGTCAGTTCTTCCCACGGGCCGAGGAGCCGTCCCAGCAGATCGTCGCGGTAGACCATCAAAAAAAGGAACATAATGGTTGAAACGCGGATTATAAAACGCACTGTCGGGCGGCTCCAGGCCGAGCCGATGCAAAGGCCATCCATCATTTTATACCTGACCGGAATTTATCCGATTTCGTTTTATAACGATAATAGCAGCCCATGCGATGATAAAAACGACGGCGGTTAGTGATAAATCCGGCACTCTCACCGGTGCGCTGGCGGTCGTGCCGTTTGCAGTTGCGCTCAGCGTGGTCTCCCCTTTGGATTCTCCCTTCACGGTCGTTTGGGCCAGCCCGTTCGCGTCGGTGACGGCCGCGGCGGGCGTCACGCTGGCGACGGTCGCATTCCCGGTGTTGAAGGCGACCGACTTGGCGGCGACCGGAGCGCCGTTCTGGGTGACGATGGCCCTAGCGGTAGTGGATTCTCCGGTCTGCAGGTCGCTGGAATCTATCCTTAAGGACACTGCCAGGGAAGGCGGTGGTGGTCCTCCCGGGGCAACTGCGCTCAACAGGCCGGCGCCACAGGGCTGCGGGCATTGAGCTGCCGTTCGCGGCAACGCATTCGCCTGCAAATTGGCCAGCACCTGGGATGACACGAGCGCGGGCTGTTGTGCCAGTATGAGAGCCGCCACGCCGGCCACATGCGGGGCTGCCATGGACGTCCCATTGTAATAGGCGTAGGTGCCGGCATTAGGGTGTACCAGGCTCAGGACCCCGTCCGGCCGACCGTCGCCGTTGTCGTCTCGGCGGACATCGCCGCCCGGGGCCATGATCTCCACGGTCGACCCATAGTTGGAATAGCGCGTGGCGAGATAGCCGCGGGCGTCGCCGGCCGCGACGGTGATGACGTTGTTGCAGCTGGCCGGAAACACCTGGGAGGCGTCCGTGGCATCGTTTCCCGCCGCCACCACGACCGTCGCCCCCATGGCGACCGCATCATTGATGGCTGACTGGGTGGACGGCGACATCGAGCAGGGATTGCCGGGGGGTGTCCCCAGGCTCATGTTGATGACTTTGGCAGGCGTGGAATTGGCGGGAACCCCCGGAACCGACAAGCCCGCGGCCCAGCGGATGCCGTCGTTGATGTCTGCGGTTGTGCCGCCGCACTTGCCCAAGACCCGGACGGCCTGGACTTTGACATTCCAGTTGATACCGGCCACCCCGATCCCGTTATTGGTGTGGCCCGCGCCGATGGTGCCGGCAACATGCGTTCCATGCCAGCTGTCTGGAAGCGCCGGGCTTCCGGGGTAGCATTCGCCGGCCGCCGCTGCATCCCCAGGGTCCGTCGGGTCGCTGTCCCGGCCGCCGCCGTCGTTGCCGATAAACGCATCGCTGATCATGTCGTACCCCGGTACCACATTCGGAGATCCCTGGATATCAGGGTGGTTCGGCAGAATGCCCGTGTCGATAACGGCCACTACGACGGCGGAACTTCCGGTCGAGGCATCCCAGGCTCTCGGAAGATTGATGCCGCCCGGGGACTGCCCGGCCCCGGCCCCGTTTGAAAAGTAATGCCACTGCTCCGGGTAGCGCGGATCGTTGGGGATTTTGTCTGAGATGCGCAGGATGTAGTTGGGCTGGGCATATTCGACATCCGGCCTGGCCGCGAACTGGCGAACGAGCTGCAGGGTGCGGTCCAGGAGTTGATCCCTCGACATCGCACTACGGATGTTAGGGGCAATGCGGTAGATGATTTCACCGCCGGAGGTGACGCCTTGTTTCTCTTGAACCCCTAAGCGGCTTAAATCCGCTCCCCTGAGCCGGAGGGCGGGTTTCATGCGCACGATGACTTCGCCGGGCACGAATAAGGGTGTTGGCGGCGCTTTCTGTTCCATCAGCCGTTGGACGTCTTCTGGCGTGCGCTCCTGAGAGTAACCCATCGCCGCACTCATGAACACCATGATTCCGACGGCCATCGTTTTCATCCAAAAACGTTTCATGGTAGCCTCCTTTCTGTCTGCTAAAGCAGTTCAAGGAAACCGATGGATTGTTTTTTTGCTTTTTGATCTGATCTGCACGTCCTTTTCAACGGGCTTGGGGAGCAGTTGGTAGCTTCGAAACCGAGCGGCTGTTGAACCCGTATAGAAACCGCGCAATGGAAGGATCAGGAAGAATATTAAACGCTCAGCTGATGTTTCAAAGCTAAGAATGGAAGGAAACTAAGGAGGGGCTCCGTCAAAGTCAAGCAATACCGGATCGGGCAAGGAGAAATCGCTCCGGTTTCGTTATGCGGTTCGGCAAAGGTGCCTTCAATCCACGTGGAAAGCTGAGAAAATGGTTGATGCGGTTGAATCTCTGAGGAGCTTATACGCGAAATCAGATGACATGCCAATCGCGATGGCTTATAAACGGTTTTAGCCATCAACCGACCAGCCGGCGCTCACCTGAAAGCAGTCTCGCGGGTGCGGGTGCAGACAATACTTTGATGATGCTCCAAGATATTCAACTGATGTCCCGAATTGCGGTTTCGATCGTCCTGGAGGCCGCTCCTTTTTTGCTACTCGGATCGCTAGTGTCGGCAGCCGTGGACCGATATGTGGACACGGAGCGCATCGTGAGCCGAATCCCTCAAGGGGCGCTTGGACGTATCACGGTCGGGCTATTGGGTGGAATGCTCATGCCTGTCTGCGAGTGCGGATCGGTACCCCTGGCGCGCCGGCTGCTGGAAAAGGGTGTCCCGCCGTTGAGCGCGGTTACCTACATGCTGGCTGCACCGGTTATTAACCCTGTGGTGATGTTGTCCACCTACGTGGCCTTCAGCGGGAACTTCCAAATGGTCGTTGGCCGGGTCTTTATAGTCGCCTGCAGTGCGGCTTTGACCGGATGGCTCTGCCGTGGCTACCTCCGCGCCGGTCGGCCGGCTGACTCCAAATGCTCGCTCTCGCTGTCGGACTTGAACCATCTTCATTCGCACGGCGCTCAAAGCCGGTCGACCGCTGGGTGCAACTGCCGAACGGTTTTGGATTTTCTCAGCAGCGGGGCTTCCGAGTTCCTGGAGATGGGGAAATACCTCGTTTTAGGCGCCCTGGCTTCGGCCGCCTTCAAGGTCTTCCTGCCCTGGCAGCTCGTTCAAGTGATAGCTGGCAGCATGCCCCTATCGATTGTCGTGTTGATGATTTTAGCGGTTCTGCTCTGCGTCTGTTCCGAGGCGGATGCCTTTGTCGCCGCTTCTTTTGTCTACGTGCCTCCGGCCGCGCAGCTGGGCTTCATGGCCTTGGGCGCCATGGTGGATCTCAAGCTAATAGGTATGTATTTTGGGGCGTTTCCAAAAAAAATGGCATGGACACTGGTCATCGTGCCGATGGTCTGCGTCCTCGGTTTAACCTTCTTTTCGGGATATCTGATCAGGTAGGCGGATGAAACGTGCCCTGCTGGCGCTGGATGGGGCGTTTGTCCTCGGGTTGGGGCTTTACATGCTGCTTCTCACCCGAGCCGAAGCCTATGCGGCGTTTATGAACCCCAGGTTCCGCCCGCTCACCGCTGCGGCGGCCGTCGGGTTTTTGATCGTGGGAGCGGCATTCCTGCTTCGCCCGGCCGGAGGCACCAACATACTGCGCACCCTGTGCTATGCAATCTTAGGTATGCTGGCCCTAACTGCCGGTGACGGCACTTTAAAGGGTTCGGCCGGCTTTGCTGTCAGGCCTCCTCCTGAGATCAGGGTCGATCCAGACCCATATTTGGTCTGGAACGGAGATCGTTATCTCAAGTCGAATCCGGCCCGGCTTTTCCTGTCCGTGCAGGCTGATCCGGCCGCACGGTCGGATCAACGCTATGCCACGAGGGGCATCGTCAAACGCAGCGCCCAACTGGACCGGCTTGGGAAATTCGCCCTGCTGCGCGGAAACATGGTGTGCTGTTTGGCGGATGCCATCGCCATGGGAATGATGGTTGCCGACGAAGGGGTTCCCCCACCGCGGGACGGAGATTGGATCGTGGTCTTCGGGCGATTGCAGCTGCTGCCCGAGGCCGTCTTCATCACCGATCTGGGCGGCACGGACGAAGTCCCATTCTCGATGGTTCAGGACAAGGCTTTTCTTGCTGTGGAGGCCATCGAAAAAATGGAGCGGCCGCGTTTTCCGTATGTCTTCGAGTTGCCGCTGTCCGGCAAGGGGCCGCTTCGCCTGACAGGCGGCGATGACGATTATTAGGAAACCACCATGGTGCCAATGTTGAAAAATCGATTGCCATTCAGACTGGGCACCACCTCGTATGTGATACCCGACGATATCATTCCAAACGTCCGGTTTCTGGCAAACCAGGTGGATGACGTTGAAATCGTGCTCTTCGAGTCGACCGGTTTTTCCAACATTCCCTCCGAGGAGACCGTCCGCGCGCTCAGGGGGCTTGCCGCGCAGCACGATCTGACCTATACGGTTCACCTGCCGATCGACATTCACACCGGCCATGCCGAATCCGGCGAGCGCCACCGGGCGATAGACGTCTGTCGCCGCATCATCGCGCGCATGGGTCCCCTGGAACCCTTCGCCTACGTGCTTCACCTTGTCGGCGATCGCCGCGGGGACTCACCTTCCGACGACATACCGAGATGGCAGGCCCTTCACCGGGATTCCGTCCAGAGTCTCATTCAGGAGGTCCCGCCGGAGAAACTCTGCATCGAAAACCTGGACTATCCCTTCGATCTGACGGCTGACATCGTGCATGATCTCGGACTCTCTAACTGCACGGACATCGGCCATCTGCTGCTTTGCGGAAAAGATCCCCGCGACCATCTGAACCGCCATTTTGCTGAAACCCGGGTGTTCCATCTGCACGGCATTGAGAACGGTGTCGATCATCGTTCCGTCCATCATTTGGATGTGGACTTTCTACATTATTTGTTTCAGCGGATCTCAGGTAACAGCTCAGCAGATCGCGTGCTCACGCTTGAAATTTTCAGAATGGAAGACTTTCTGAATTCGATGAATTGGATTGCAGGATGGCTCGATGAGAACAAACGCATCAGCTGAACAGATGCTGCGGATGGCTGACATCTACACGCCGCTGTTCGACGATATGGTACACTTTCCAAAAGCGAACTGCAGGGAATTAGCCTGTCTGCGTATTTTTCAACACTCTCAGCGCATTTTCAAGCTCTTCGGTTTGCCGATCGCTTTGCTCCGCCGCGTTGCGAATCCATCGGGCCGCCTCATCCGCTCCAGCTTTGCGTGCGTCCTCGGCCATGCTGCGATAGGTCGCGGCGTGGTCTCGGTTGTGCCGGATGCTATGTTGCAGACGGAGGATCAATCGTTCGCTGGGAGACAGCGAAGACCCAGCCACATGTTCGTCCTCATGATGGTGCGAATGCTCTTTTTCACTGTGATGATGCTGATGCTCATGATGATTGGGGACTGAATTCTCCCGGTGCATAGTACAACTCCTCTCTTCAACCGCAGGTATGTAGTGCGAATATCCTGCAACCTAAAATAGCATTGTTCTTCAAAAAGATAAATAGGTCTACGTCGAGCAGGCTTTGTTAACATCCCGATTTGACATCGATCTCGTTCCAGAATATCAATAAGCAATATATGTTACCCGACTTCTTCCCATCAATAGGAGAAACCAGCGGAGATTATGAAGCGAATAAAACTGGCACGAATGGACTGTGAACGGGTCAGCCGCGAAATCGCCGATTTTGTCATCGATCAGGTTCAATACACCCGAACCACCGGCTGTGTCGTGGGGCTTTCCGGCGGAGTGGATTCGAGCACAACGGCGGCTCTGATCAAGCGGGCCTTCGATCGTCATGCCGCTGCACGATATGAACTGGTTGGCTACATCCTTCCCTCCGGTCTCAACAAGCATGCTGACATTCAGGACGCAGAGGGCGTGGCTCGGCACCTCGGCATCCGTTTCGAAATCCACAGCATCGAACAGCCGGTGGAGGGCTTCCGCGCAACCAACTCCGAAGCCTTTGATAGCATTTTCCACAAAGGTAACATGATCTCACGCGTGCGGGCAAACGTGCTTTCCACCAAGGCGGCCACCGAACATAAGATCGTTGCCGGTACTGGCAACAAGGACGAGGATTTCGGGATTGGCTATTATACCCTCTTTGGCGACGGAGCGGTTCACCTCAGCCCGATTGGTGGTCTTTCCAAGCGACTGGTGCGCGAGATGGCGGGCTATCTGGGACTGGGCGACCATATTGTCAACCGGGTACCCACCGCGGGTCTCGAGCCCGAACAGAGCGACTATAAAGACTTGGGCTACGACTACGATGTCGTGGAATTGGTATCGGAGGGCTATGTACAGGGATTAACGCCCGCTGAACTCGCTCGCCACGAGCAGATCGCACCGCTGGTCGAAAATCAGTTGGCGCATTACCGGAGGGTATTCGTCGCTGCCAAGTTCACCAGTGTGCAGCAGGTAGTCGAAGATGTGTTACGCCGTCACGAAATCGCAAAGGGGAAGATGAAAATCATTCATCCCCCCTCACCCAAGATTTCATTTACCTACGAATGAAGAATCAGTTATTGAAAAAGATCCGGGAATTAGGTTCTCAGGCATCTCAATTTGGCAAGATCTTCGGCATATCCGTAAAGATGGAGGCCCTTGCTCTCGACGATCATTTCCCCGTCCTTCACGCCGATTTCAGCAGCCATGTATTCTTTTAGGTTTTGAATGGCAGCCAGGTTGGCCGGAAACCCGTTCCACAAATCCCAGGAACGGAAATAGATCACAAAGTGCAAAAGCCCGTCCTGAACCCGGGTGTCGATGGATCTCAGGCATGGCGGATCCAAAAGGGTAATGTCGGAAGGGTGGGCCACCTGCAGCACCATCTGATTATTGCGGTGGCCGAACTTCTTATAGGTTTCGATCACCCACTCGATCTGGTTCAGGTAGAGGCTGCCGTTTTCTTCAAAAAGAACCCTGCCGTCCACCTCCCGCCGATCGATGATCTCCTGGTTATCCTCCCGCCACCATTTCAATTTATCGCCGGTGATCGGAACTCGCGTCAAGCGCTCGCCATAGGTGTAGGATTCTCCGGGCTCCTTTCTCGCAGACATAAGGTATTCGATATAGGCTCGACTATAGCCTGGTCCGCCATAGATATAATCATGTTCAACTGGGTTGGGGATTCCGCAACTCGGCGGGATGTCCGGAATAAGCGGCAGCGTACCCGGATATTTCACATGGCCGGTAAAAAAGTCATATTCTAACCGAGTTTGTCCGGCATAGGACCCACGATCGATCACAAACCGGCTGCCGTGATCCAAAATATTGTGAACCGCTTGGAACCAAAGATCGGGAAGATCACGTGCCTGAATTTGATGGATGTTCATTTAAATGTCCAGCATCGATACTTCAAGAGCGTTGTTCTGAATGAAATCACGCCGCGGCTCGACCTCCTCGCCCATGAGAATGGTAAAAATTTCATCGGCGTCCACAAAGTCTTCCACCTTGACCTTTAGAAGGGTGCGCTTTTCCGGGTTCATGGTGGTCTCCCACAATTGTTCCGGGTTCATTTCCCCGAGGCCCTTGTAACGCTGGACGGACAGACCCTTCTTGCCTTCTTTTATAAGGTATTCGTGCAACTCTTCCTTGTTGCGGGCGACGAACGTTTCTTCCTTTTTTTCGTTCAACCGTACGTTAAATGGAGGGAGGTCATAAACCGAAATCTTCTTCTTCAGATCAACACACTTCTGAAAATCGTTGGAGTAAATCAGCCCGCGCCCGATTTTGACGCTGGACTGGCTTTTCGCATCGGGTCCGGAGAAAAGCAATATCGAGGTTTCATGCCGACCGCTCACGAACAATTCGAACACGCCGCGTTCGCCGTTAAAGCTCGGCCCCTCCGCGCGGTATCCCTGTTCGACGAGTTTATCCCTCAAAGCGACCATGCGCGATTCATCCTGCAGAAACGCCTGATCTTCGAGTCCGGCATCGCTTAGAACCTCTGCCAGTTCGGCGCTGACGCCCCTTTTTTTCAAAATATCCCGGAGTTGGAGGTATTCGGACAGATAGGTGCTGAACAGATAAAGGCTGTGGCCGGAGAGCTCTCTTTGATCATCCCCATATGTTACGCGCCTTTGCTCGCACGCTTTCTTCAAAACCCAATCATTGAGTTCGGACTCGTCCTTTAGATAGATTTCGTCCTTGCCCTTGCCAACCTTCAGCAACGGCGGCTGAGCGATATACAGAAAGCCCTTGTCGATCATCTCCGGCATCTGGCGATAGAAAAAAGTGAGCAGCAGGGTTCGGATGTGAGATCCGTCCACATCCGCGTCCGTCATGATAATGACTTTCTTGTAGCGGATGTTCTCAATGTTGTACTCTTCTTTACCCACTCCGGTTCCCAGCGCGGTGATAATATTCTTGATTTCTTCGCTCTGCAGGATCTTGTCGAAACGGGCTTTTTCGACATTGAGAATTTTGCCTCTCAGCGGAAGGATCGCCTGGAACCGTCGGTCCCGCGCCTGCTTGGCGGAACCTCCGGCGGAGTCGCCCTCGACGAAGAAAATTTCCCTCTGATCCGGATCGTCGACCTGGCATTCCGCCAGTTTGCCGGGCAGGGTGGCATCCAGCAGCGACCCCTTGCTGCGCGCCAAGTCCCGGGCTCGCCGCGCGGCATCCCGGGCCCGAGCGGCTTCGGCACTTTTGGCCACAATTTTACGCGCCACCGCCGGGTTTTCCTCGAAATAGGCGCTGAGCTTCTCGTTGATCAGCGACTCAACCAAACCCTTGACTTCACTGTTGCCGAGCTTGGTCTTCGTCTGTCCTTCGAATTGGGGATTGCGGATGCGCACGCTAATAATGGCGGTGAGCCCCTCGCGAATGTCATCGCCCGTGATCTTGGCTTGCATGTTCTTGGGAACATTGCCGTTGGTGGCATACTGATTGATGGTCCTTGTCAAGGCCGACTTAAAGCCGATCAGATGCGTGCCGCCTTCGGTGGTGTTGATGTTGTTGGCGAAAGATAGAATCTTATCGATGTATGTATCATTGTACTGGATCGATACCTCTACCTGAATGTCGCTCTTTTCGCCTTCAATGTAGATCGGTTTGTGCAACGCCGTGTTGCGGCGATTGATATATTCACAAAACTCGATGATTCCGCCTTTGTAAAAGAATTCCTCTTTCTTGTCTGAGCGCTCGTCCTCGAAGACGATCCGCACGCCCTTATTCAAAAAGGCGAGTTCCCTCAAGCGCCGAATCAGAATTTCATCGGAGAACTCGGTCGTGGTAATGAAAATTTCAGGATCCGGTAAAAAGTGTATCTTTGTTCCACGCTCGCGCGTTTTTCCGATGATCGTCAGCTCGCTGGCCTTTGCTCCTCTTGAATAGCTTTGATGGTACACCTGACCATCGAAGTAAACTTCGACATTCAGTTTGAGGGACAGCGCATTTACGACCGAAACGCCAACCCCGTGCAGCCCACCTGACACCTTGTAAGAATTGTCGTCGAATTTACCTCCGGCATGGAGCTTGGTCATAACAACTTCAAGTGCCGGCATGTTTTCTTTTTTATGCATACCGACCGGAATACCTCGGCCGTTGTCGATGACCGTCACGCTGTTGTCCGCATGCACATTGACTTTTATTAGGTCGCAAAAACCAGCCATGGCTTCGTCGATGCTGTTATCCACCACTTCATAGACAAGATGATGCAGCCCGCCAACATCGATGTTTCCAATGTACATAGCCGGTCTCTTCCGGACGGCTTCCAGACCTTCAAGAACCTTGATGCTGTCTTCTGTGTAGTTCGTATTTCCGTTGCTGTTCATATTTTTCTTCTACTGAAAAATTTTTATAGTCTCATCGGCATGATAACACTTAAATAGGATTTGTCCTTTTCACCCTCGATAAGACAAGGTCTTTCCTCGTTTACAATGTTCAAGGACACATTTTCATCATCGATAACGTTCAACGTATCAATGAAAAATTTAGGATTAAACATAACCGTTATTTTCTTACCATTGAATTCAATAGGCATGTCCTCTTTTGATTCACCAATTTCAGGATTAGTAGATGAAATCGTAAGTAGGTTTTGGTCAAAATTAAATATAACACCTTTATATTCATCCGAAGATAAAATGGACATCCGTTTGAGCATCATTAAAAACATCTGACGATTCATGATTAGGTTGTGGCCGGCTGGCTTAATGATAATATCCGAATATTTTGGAAACTCACCCTCAAGCAATCGGATGATGAGCGTTTCACTATCTTTCTTAACGATAAAATTGTTATCTTTAAAGGCAGCACGAACACTTCCTTCTGTTTCCAAAAATTTTCCAACTTCAACCAAACTCTTTTTGGGTATGAGAACCCCGGTACCATAAATTAAACTATCCGTTGGTTCAAAAACAAAATCCGCCTTGGAAAGACGGCTGCCATCAGTGGACACCAATCTAAAAATTTTCTTTTCATTTTCTTCTATTCTCTCTGCATATACTCCGATAATATGCGTTCTACGATCATCAGCCGCAGCTCCGATAATAACCGATTTAGCTATCATCTCGGATAGCATGGATGACTCAATTTCAAAAAAATCAGCACTTTCGATCTTCGGTATTTCCGGAAAATCATCAGGGTTCAATCCAACGATATGATATTCAACGTTTTTGTTTCCAATTTCAATCCAATGATTTTCTTTTTCTTGTAATAATATTTCGTCACTTGGAAAATCCTTAAATATTTCAAATAGTTTTCTAGAATTAATGGCTGCCATTCCATGAGCTTCAACCTTTGCAGAGTAGTTGCCTTCAAACCCGGTTTCTAGGTCGGTAGCTGATAGGCAAAGACCAGCATCCGTTGTTCGTAGCAAGACATTGGTGGTAATGGCTAAATTGGTTTTTCGACCAGTAATACCTTGAATTCTTGCTAAAACCGGAAGAATGTCAGCTTTCCGAACAGTCACTCTCATCTTAATCACCCTTACTCTTTTGTATGTTTAAGTTTTTTAAAAATAAAAGATAAATGATTAATAAGGAGTGTTAATATGTTCATAACCTTTTAACTTATTAAAATAATTTATAAAAAATTAATGTTTAATGTCTAAAATAAATTCCTTAATTTAACGATTAAAGCCTTTTATGAGCATATGAGCTCGATATGCTATAATCATATACGATTATGAACATTTTATGTTCAAATTATAAACCTTAAAAAGGGAACAGTTTCAAACGTCAATAGATCTGATCCATTTCTTAATATTAGGAACAACCTTTGCGGACCATTTGGAGGTGACTCTTATTTTAATGAACGCCTTAAACGCCAGTTCAATAAAATTTGTAATTTTATTGAACTGTTCGGTCTTGTCCAGTAAGAAAATCTCCATTTCTTCCGGGCTTGGCGGAAGCGGTGGTCCTGGTGTTTTAAAGTTGCTTAAGTTGAGACTCTCCCCCTTTAAACTGAACTGCCATTGATGTTCCCCGGTTTTAAAAATAAGGCTTAGCTCAGTCAAAAGAGCGCCCTTTTTCAAAGCCAGACGCCCCTCTTCAAGTCCTGCATCATCTCCTCTGATGGAAATACGTTCAAGGGATTTATTTTTCCGGTTTTCGAGAACGATACGGTTGCCTATTTCTAAGGCCGTACAGTCAGGGTCGATTACTCTGAAAGTATTCTGGTCAGTTTCGATGAGAAACCACAGCCAGGTGAGAAACTCATCCCCTAAGAAACGATAGCGGTTATATGCGACAGCCAGATCCAACATGATATGAGAATATTTTCGTGTTGCCAATCAATCTGAAAAGGGTATAGGAGAAAGGCCTATCAAGACATCACGTTCCTGATCGGACAGGTCTGAAAGTAATTCAGCGGCCGTGTAGGGAAAAATACGAACCAATGAAAGGTCAAAGGAACGTTTGAATAGAGATTCCAAATCCTCGTTAGAAGAGCGAAGGCTTGAAAAAAAATAAATATTCGACTTTTCATAATCCCATATTAAGTCGTAAACATTGGGAGTCGAGGGAATCCGTATCGCTAAATCCGTTATGACCTTGTCTTTAATAGCCTTCTTCTCGTCTTTGGATAAGAAGCGACGCTTGGTTTTATCTAAGCGCTTGAAGGTTTCAAGCGTCACGTATTTTTTTAGTAGTTTGGCGGGTATTGATTTACGATCCACGCGTAATGAAAAAATGAAGAAATTGCCAAACAGAAACGAGGACGTTTCAAAGTTTGGTGAAAATGGGTTTTCGAAAGATGTCCAACCAACTGATTTTTCAGAGATATCCTCATCAATATCGGCAATGGCATTTTTTCTTAAGCCCTTGGCGACAGCTTCGGTTACCGGTTTTTCGATTTTGCCTTCGACACGGTAGCGCGATATAGAAACAGATGACGATAAAAGTCCCATGTGATAAATTCCGAATAAAAACACCACATATGGTGTAAAATAAAAATTACATAAATATATAGCGTATTTACTTGCTTGTGACAAGTTAAATTTTACACATGAAAATAATCGCTGATTTGCATGTCCATTCCAAGTATTCAAGAGCCACCGCGCAGGACCTCAACCTGGAAAACCTATATGTATTTGCCCAACTAAAGGGTATTCAATTGGTCGGAACAGGCGATATTAGCCATCCCGTCTGGTTTAGAGAAATTGAAGCCAAGCTTGAACCCGCTGAAGCCGGGCTGTTGCGATTAAAGGGCGATGCTGCCAAAGCGCAGGACGAAAGGGTACCGCTCAATTGTCGAGGAACGGTTCGCTTCGTTTTGGTAACTGAAATCAGTAACATATATAAAAAAGCGGGTCGAACACGCAAAAATCATAATCTGGTGTTTGTTCCTGATTTGGAAGCAGCTCATAAACTCAGTCATCGGCTTGAACGAATAGGTAATATCCACTCCGATGGCAGGCCGATCTTAGGGCTAGACGCCAGGGACCTGCTGGAGGTGGTGCTGGAAACATCCGATGAGGCCTTCCTCGTACCGGCTCACATATGGACTCCCTGGTTTTCGGTGTTAGGGTCCAAATCAGGTTTTGACTCCATTAGCGAGTGTTTTGGAGATCTAACCCCTCATGTGTTTGCGGCTGAGACAGGTTTATCATCTGACCCGCCAATGAATTGGCGGGTATCCAGTTTGGATGAAATCACATTGATCTCGAACTCGGATGCTCACTCCCCCTCAAATCTGGGGCGAGAGGCCAATATCTTCGACATTGAGTTGACCTTCCATGCATTGCGCGACGCTATCAAAAGCGCGGATCCAAGTCGTTTTTTGGGAACCATCGAATTTTATCCGGAAGAAGGCAAGTACCACTTGGATGGTCACCGCAGCTGCGGCGTGCGTTTCGAGCCCAAACAGACCGTAGATCAGCATGGCATCTGTCCGCAATGTGGCAAACCCCTCACGATTGGCGTTCTTAACCGGGTGGAGCAGTTGGCAGACCGCTCGGAAGCCCCAAAACCTAAGAGGGCGCGTCCCTATAACAACCTCATTCCGCTTGGCAGCATACTCGCTGAAATTTTACAAGTTGGCCCGAAAAGCCAAAAAGTATTGAGGACTTACCGCACGGCGATCGAAAAGCTAGGGCCGGAATTGGCCATTCTGAATCAGTTGGACGTTCAGCGGATAGAGGAAGCGGGGATTCCGCTTCTAGCCGAAGCGGTACTGCGCATGCGTGAGAAGAAAGTCGAGATCCGTCCGGGATTTGACGGTGAGTATGGTACGATTAAGATCTTCAGCTCAGCAGACAGAGCGCGGATTCGCGGCCAGAGAAACTTATTTGTCATGTCTGCAGATTCTGAAATCACATTGGGATCTGACCATCATCCGGATCCAACGCCGCATCCGCCGCTTCGAACATCGGAGATATTAGCGACTCCCGTGATCGATCCACCCTGCCGCGAACGTAAGGATGGCATGCCATGTCTTAATGCGGATCAGCAACAAGCGGTTGTTCATGAGGCCATGAGACTCTTGATCGTGGCTGGTCCAGGTACAGGCAAAACGCATAGCCTCTCATGCCGCATCGCGCATATGATTACCCAAAGGAAGGTCGAGCCCCGCACCATATTAGCCGTGACCTTTACCAATAAGGCGGCCGGGGAGATGCGCTCGCGGCTGCGTGCGATGTTAGGTGATTCAACGTCGTTGCCATTCATCGCTACGTTCCATTCTCTTTGCCTCAAATGGTTGCAGGAAATGAACCTAAACGAGGTCATTACCCTCATCGACGAATCCGAGCAGACCGAGCTCGTTGGCGAAGCAGTCGAGCGGGTTGTCAATAGTGGAATCATGGTTTCATTGAAGCCGATGGTTCTTCAGGATCGAATTATGCGCGCCAAACAAAACATGATGGCAGCCGATCAGCTGGAATCGACTGAATCCGATTCTCCGGAGGACCAGGGTTTTTATGCTGTCTATCGCACTTACCAACAACTGCTCGATAGTCAACGACTGGCGGATTTCGAGGATCTTATATTTAAAGTAGTAAATCGAATGGAGACCGATCCAGGGTTTCGGCAAGCCTGCCGGGAACGATTTCAGCACGTACTTGTCGATGAATACCAGGACTTGAACCATGGGCAATACCGTATGATACGGGCATTGGCGCCTCCCCATGCCGATAGCGGCAGTTTATGTGTTATCGGCGATCCGGATCAAGCCATCTATGGCTTTCGCGGTTCCGATTCCGCATATTTCCGAAAATTTATAGAAGACTATCCTGATTCCGGCACCGTCACCCTTGCACGCAACTACCGCTCAACCAAAACCATTCTTTCCGCATCTCACCAAATCATCACTCAGGGTGGTTACGGCCGTCCGCGGGTCTATTCAAACATTGACGGCATCGAGACCATCAGTGTTATCGAACTTCCGAATGAGCATTCCGAGGCTGAATGCATCGCCAGGATCATCGAGTCGTTGGTCGGCGGAACCGGGTTTCATTCGATCGACACCGGCCGAGTCAGGGACCCCCATGAACCGGCTGGGTTCGGTTATGGTGATTTTGCCGTTCTGATGCGCACCCATGATCAGATGCGCATCCTGGCCGATGGTTTCAAGAAGTCAGGTGTTCCTTTCCAGACGGCGAACCGACGACAGCTGTTCAACCAACGGGGCGTTATCGAGCTGATTTCGCTGTTAAAACTCATTTCCGCTGCGGGCGGTTATAGCGATTTCGCTAGGGTGGCGGCGGTGATTGCTCCCGCACTCGGTAATAAAGCGGTTCGGGCATTCAGGCAGTGGGGATTGAAAAACCGCCTGGCGGTTAGAGAAGGATTGTCGGCTGCCACACGCTTTCCGATTCATGGCCTTAGCCGCAGTCAGCAACGTCAGCTGGGAGAATTGGGGGGTCGACTAGCCGTCCTCGTCCAGGAAACCGCTCATCTTGCAACTGCTGAAACCATCGCTTATTTGAAGGCGATTCCGCCCATCGCCCGGCTGCTGGACGACGATGAGTCTCGATATGCCCTGGGCCGATTGGAGGCCCTATCTGAAAGTTCAGAATCCTTATCACCCGCGTGCGGAAAAAACGGTGTTGATGACGATGCACGCAGCCAAGGGTCTTGAATTTCCGGTCGTCTTCATTTCCGGCTGCGAAAATGGATTCATTCCTTTTAAGCGCAGGGATCAAGCCTCGGTCGACCTGGATGAGGAACGGCGACTGTTCTATGTAGCCATGACCCGAGCGCGCCAGAGGCTATACTTAACAAGCGCTAACCGGCGTCAGATCTTCGGAAAAACAGAAAACCGTGAATGGTCTCATTTCTTAAGAGACATTGAGAATGGCTTGCTCAAAAACGAATCGCAGCGCAGCAAGCGGAGGAAACCCAAGGCCGACCAGCTTCAGCTATTCTGAACCGTACGCTTGCTCAAGTTTTTTTTGCGGCGACCGATATAGGGTGTATCTGATTAGAAAAACACACAATCTTAGGTTTTTCTTGATAAAAGTGCCAGTTGTTGTGTAAAATAACATTATATTGTTTAAATCCACTGCACCCTTCGCGGATGCCATCGGTTCTTGTGAATCGCAGATCCCATCAAATCGCTGGCTTTGCGATAGTTGTCGCTGCGTTGCTGTTGATGATGAACCCATCTTCGGCTACGGCCGACATCTATCGGTATATTGACGAAAATGGGGTCATGCATTTCACCAACGCTCCGACTTCGTCAAAATTCAAACTATTCATGCGCGAACGCAAGGTCTTTATTTCCAAGCTCGATTCCAATCAGTTTGATCCGATCATCGCGGATGCATCAAAAAAATATGGCCTTGAAGCCCCGCTCATAAAGGCGGTCATCAAGGCCGAGTCCGATTTCGACCCCAACGCCATCTCCCACAAAGGCGCCCGGGGGTTGATGCAGATCATGCCGATGAACTACCGGCTATTAAACGTGGAAAACCCCTTCGATCCCCATCAAAGCATCGATGCCGGCGCTCGCTACTTGCGCGACATGATGGACCGTTACAACGGCAAGCTCAACCTCTCATTGGCTGCCTACAACGCCGGCCCCGGCGCCGTGGACCGCCACGGCGGCGTGCCTCCTTACCAGGAAACCGAAGAATATATTGAGCGTGTGATGCGCTATTATCAACGTTACAAGAACTCGTAACCCTTCCATCGGATCTTCTTTTTTCCGGCTTGCTGACTTTATACAGACACGGAACGGCCAATCCGGTCGCAATGGGTTGTAAGCCTCATCAAGAAGTGACGCCGACAGACCCCTTGCCGGTCTGCTTGACGCGGAAAAGAGCCTTGTCCGCCCGTCCCAGCAGGCTGATGATGTCCTGGGCATCCTCTGGATAACTCGCCAGGCCAAAGCTTGCGCTCAGCCGAACGGAAAGGCCGCTTTCTTGAAGGTAAAGCGTACGCCCCATTTTTGAACGGATGGCCTCTACCTTGGACCTGGCGCTGGTTTTATTGTATCCGGGCAGCACCACGACAAACTCATCGCCGCCATAGGCCACACCGAAGCAAGGCTTTTTGATGAGGGATCGTATGGTTCGGGCCACTTCACGAAGGGCTTGGCTTCCGTTCAGGTGGCCATGGGTGTCGACCACCCGCTTGAAATTATCCATGTCCATGAAAATCAAGGAAAAGGGGGTTTGCGAGACCCTGCTCTTGTTTATGATCTGCTCCAACGCCAGGTATAGGTAGCGAGTATTGTGAAGGCCGGTTAAGTTGTCGAGCAGAGAGAGTTTCTGCATTTTTCGATGGTCGCGACGAAGCGCCTCTTCCAATCGTTTTTGGCGAGTGTTGTCCACCATGATGCCCTCAATGAGGGGCTCGGCGGTTTCGTCCTGGCTCAAGCGGTAATTAGCTAAACCCCATACGGGTTTTCCATCTTTACGCCGTAATTTCACCTCATAGTTGGCCAGAAAGCCCTTACGCTTTAGGGCCTTGATCATCCGCTGCCGCTCGGCGGGGTCATAATAAAGGTCCGCTGCTCCCGCATTGCGCCGCAGCATTTCCTCGGTGGAGGCATAGCCCAGGAACCGGGAATAGGCCGGATTGACTCGGATGAGTTCACCGGATAAGCTGCTTTGAAACATGCCCTGAACGGCGTTGCGATACATGTTATGGTAACGCTGCTCGGCCCGCCGCAGTTCCTCCTGAACGCCTTTCAATTCGGTCAGGTCGGTGAGAAAAATCATATAGCCGCCGATTTCGCCGGAATCATCCCGCAACGTGCTGCGGTTGAAAAGAGTCGGCAGGCTCCGGCCGCTCTGAGTGATCAAATTGGCCTCAAAGCTCATGTGGTCGCGGCTGGCTGAATAGACCTCAACCCGTTCGTGTTCGTAAATTCCGTCGATGCGTTTTCCGTTAAAATCCTCCGGAGCGTACCCGGTCATGGAGAGCAGGGTAGGGTTGACCTCCTGGATGCACATGTCACGGTCCAGCATCAAGAACCCTTCGGAAGTAGAATTTACGACCCTCTGGAATTTTTCTTCGATTAGACGATGATCGGTCAAATCCTTAAGAAAGCAAAGTGTGGCCGGCCGTTCAAGCCAGGAGAAGGCTTCGGACTTCATCTCCACCCAGCGGACAGATCCGTTTGGGGCGACGATCTTGAAGCTGCAGCAACGTTGAGGGCTTTCCCCGCAGAGGCATTCTTTGGAGCGCCGCAGCACGATATCCAAATCTTCCGGATGGACGACTCGCTGCAGGGAGCTGGAAGCCAGCTCGGTTTGAGAATACCCCAACAACTCTTCGGCTTTCGGGTTGGCGAACTGAATGCGGTCGTCCTGGATGACGAGAACGGCTTCGCTGACGCGTTCGATCATATGACGATAAGTTAAAGCGAAATCCACACTAGTGCTCCGGGTGAAGAACAACCGCTGTGCGCGTGGGCAGATAGAGGCTGAGCCAGTTCCGGCCTTCTATGGCCGTTTCGTCAGAAAGCGTAAAATGCGCTTGCCCCGCTTTGAGCCGCCCGTGGCCGCCGTAGTCTGGCGAATCGCTGTCCAGGATCAACCGGTATTTTCCGGGCGGAGCGTCGATCCGGTAACCGACGTGAGATATGGTAGGGTGAAAACTGAACACGAACACCAAGCCTGCTCGTA
This sequence comes from Desulfobacterales bacterium, assembly GCA_025454115.1. Classification (GTDB taxonomy): domain Bacteria; phylum Desulfobacterota; class Desulfobacteria; order Desulfobacterales; family SpSt-501; genus SpSt-501. The sequence continues at coordinate 23,507 of JALOPB010000017.1, forward strand.
CAAAGGCAATAACCTTGTTCGCTCCATCCTCGTGTAGCAGCCGTGGCCGCTCGTCCTTGAATATCCGAAACGTCTTTACCAGCTCGATCATGCCGCGGTCGAAGCGGGCCAGATATTGGTATTTCAGATTCGAATCATCCAGCAGGTGCCATTGCCGGCGCGCGTATTTGTAGGACCAGTTGTTGCCGGCGCGCGGAAAATCGATCCACTCCGGGTGGCCGAATTCGTTTCCCATAAAATTGAGATAGCCGTTGCCGGCGCTGGCCAGCGTGATCAGGCGCATCATTTTGTGCAGGGCCATGCCCCTGGCAACGCGCAGGTGGCCGTCGCCGACCTGCATGTGCCAGTACATGTCCTCGCCGATCAGGCGGAAGATGAGCGACTGGTCGCCCACGAGAGCCTGATCGTGGGATTCGGCGTAGCTGATGGTTTTTTCATCTTGGCGTCGGTTGGTCAGCTCGTGCCACAACTGGCCCATGGGCCAGTGTTCGTCGGGCACTTCCTTGATGACCTTGATCCAGTAGTCCGGGATACCCATGGCAAAGCGAAAGTCAAACCCAAAGCCGCCGTCTTTTTCAGGCACCGCAAGGCCCGGCATGCCACTGACGTCCTCGGCGACGGTGATGGCATCCGGCCGCAACGAGTGAACCACCCGGTTGGCTAGGGAAAGATACGTCAAGGCGTCTTCGTCGACGTTGGGTGTGAAGTAGTCATCGTAAGACAGGAAGCTTTTCTCGATTCCGTGGTCGAGGTAAAGCATGCTGGTCACCCCATCGAAACGGAAGCCGTCAACCCGGTATTCGTCCAGCCAGAAGCGGCAGTTGGACAGCAAGAAATGAAGGACCTGGATCTTGCCGTAATCGAAGCAGCGCGAATCCCATGCCGCGTGACGCCCGCGCGGCAGGTCGTGAAAGTACTGGTGCAGCGTGCCGTCGTATCGGCTGAGCCCCTCGACTTCATTGGAAACGCCATGGGAGTGCACAAGATCCATGATCACGGCGATCCCGGCGCTGTGGGCGGCATCCACCAGCGCTTTCAGATCCTCTGGGGTTCCAAAGCGCGAACTGGCCGCAAAGAAGCTCGATACCTGGTAGCCGAAAGAGCCGTAAAAAGGGTGCTCCTGAACCGCCATCAGTTGCAGCGTGTTGTACCCGGCGGCGACGATTCGCGGCAGAATTTTTGCCGTGAACTCCTGCCAGCTACCGATCTTTTCCTCGGCCTGAGCCATGCCAGGATGAACTTCATAAATGAGAGGTGCCTGCTTGCGAATTCGAAAAGCGGGGTGCCGCCATGCGTAGGGCGCCTCCGGCCGCCAGACCTGGGCGTTGAAAATAAGAGTGGCGGGGTCCTGGACCACCCGCCGAGCCCATGCCGGGATCCGGTCGCCCTTTCCACCTCGCCAGTGGATGATCAAGCGGTATAAATCGCCATGTTTCAGAGTGCTTGAGGGAAGCCTCAACTCCCACACGCCCTCCACATTCTTGCGTGTTAAGGCAAACGCCTTTTTCTCTTTCCAGTTCGTGGCGTCTCCAACCATCAAGACACGGGTGGCGTTCGGCGCCCATTCCCTCAGCACCCATTGGCGGCCTCTGAGGTGCAGGCCGAAGTACTCATGCCCGGCCGCAAAATCAGCGATGGACATGCGGGCGCGCGTCAGACGTCTTTCAGTGCTTTCAACAAGGGTTAGGCGTCGTCGGATGACTTCGACATACGGCTGCAGGGCGGGATCGCGGCGTACGAGACGCTTGATAAGCCGTTCGATGTTGTGCGCCGGACTGTCCGATTTACGACCGGGGCGAGCCATTGATTCCTCGGATGATTCCTCTTCGCAGCGGTCTGCGGGGAGACTTTATTCTACAACCAGCGGTCGGTGCAGCATTTTTTCATAAAGCTTGATATACTGCCGCGCCGTTTGCTCGTGGGTGAAGGTTTCTGCGCTTTTTGTCATAATGCGCTTGATCTGCTTGGCCTTGACGGCGGCCGGGCGAAGGTAAAAACTCATGGCCTCCTCGATGGCCCAGAACAGGCCGCTGCTGTCGAAGAACTTGAAGAGGAACCCGTTACCGGTATTGGCGGACACATCCAGGTGCTGGACGGTGTCGTGAATTCCGCCCGTGTCGTGGGCCACGGGCAGCGAACCATAGAGCGGAGCGATCATCTGAGGCAGGCCGCAAGGTTCGAAGCGCGAGGGCATCAGAATGAAATCCGAAGCGGCGTATGCCAGATGCTCCATTTGTTCGCTGAAATCACAGATGGCGACGCGTTTGTGAAAGCTATGGTGGTTGACAATATCCTGAAAAACGCGCTGGTAGTCGCCGTTGGCCACAAAGACGACTTGAAGATTTTGATCCCACCACGTGGAGATCATCCGGTAGAAGATGTCCGCTAAAAGCTGGCAGCCTTTTTGGATCGGATCCAGGCGCGATGGCCAGAAAAACACCGGAGCGTTCACGTCTTCGATCAATCCCAGATTGCGCTGCAGGAAACGCTTGTTTTCGCGCTTGGCCTTGGCGTGGTTGTTCGGTCCGTAGTTCTGTTTGAGATCCGTATCGGTCTGAGGGTTGAACGCAGGGTCGGGCGCATTCAAAATTCCGAATGCACAGTCGGCATAATATTTATTGGCCAGCTCGCGGCGGATGGGCGCCTCCACGAAATGGTGCTGGCCGTCCACGATCTCCAGCAGGAAGGTGGGGCTCACCGTGTTGACGAAATGGGCGGCGAAGATCCCGCTCGTCAGGAAGTCCACCGGATTGGTATCTCGGGCCGCTTCGTAGGACGGGGCGTAGTTGATGTAATAGAGATGCTGCCAGAAGCTGGCCGCATCGATGCCGCGGTCCTCAATGAACGCCATCGTGGATTTCACCGTGTGGATATTGTGAACGGTGAAGAGGCATGGGATCCTCAGGCGCCGGGCGACGGGCGGGATCAACCCGGTCATCCAGTCGTTGCAATGGATCAGGTCGGGATGCACGCGAGGAATGATGTTGTTGATGACCTCCCGCTGAAAGGCCAGCGCCAGTTTGATGTTTTCATCGCCGTATTTGGAATACACCCGGTTGATGTAAAAGAAGGCCCGGTCCTCCGCCAGGTGGACGCGGTCGTCGGGCATCTTGCGCTGGATGCTGTTGATTTCTTCTTTGAGGAACGGCACCAAACGGTCGCTGAAGATCGAGCGGTAGTCCGGAAGCGCCACGTGCACGTCTGCTCCCTGATCCAGAAGTGCGCTCACGAGAGCGGCGGAAACGTCGGCCAACCCTCCCGCCTTGGCGGTGAAAAATGAAGCCAGGCTGCCCATGCGGTCCGGCAGATAGGTCACTTCGGGGGTCACCACCAGTACCCTGGGGTTGGGGCGAGAGGTGTTCATGGGTTTCTTCCTTTTCAATTCACAGCCTACTCGGAGGCCCAGGTGAGCAGGCCGGGTGTATTTTTCAACCACGGATCGCCTTTCGGCGTTGCTCGGACTGAAAAACCGAAGCGGCCCGCGGCATCGCAAGTCAAGGTGCTGCTGAAAATATATCGGCCATGGCCGAGATCCTCCACTACGTCCATGGGAATCACCCGACTTTCCGCCAGCTCCGTGAAGCTCTTGTAAAGGCCGACGTACAGCTCGATATCGACTTCCTCCGGCCGCAGCTCGCCAAGAACAACTTCGGTCGTCACCTGAAAGGTATCTCCTACCCGCTGTGCGCCACGGGTTTTCCGCACCGGAGCACCGACCTGAACCTCCTTCCACAAGGAGCTAACCCGTATCGCTTGGTCGGAGAACCGTTTGGCCGCCTCTGCATGATTCGCGCTGAGCTGGTCGTACCAGCTTGCGGCAGGCGCATACATGGTTTCGGCATAATCTCTGACCATGCGCAGGCTGCAGAAACCCTCCATGGCCATTTTTATTGAAGCCCTCATTTTTTCCAGCCAACGTTTGGGGAGATCACCGTTTTTGCGGTCATAAAAACAGGGCACGACTTCATTCTCAAGAATGTTGTAAAGGGCCTGGCTTTCCACGGCGTCCTGATACGCGTGATCTTCGTACTCCTCGCCGTGGCCGATGTTCCATCCCGTGGATTCGCGGTAGCCTTCGCACCACCAGCCGTCGAGGATACTGAAGTTGAGGGCGCCGTTGATGGCCGCCTTCATGCCCGACGTGCCGCAGGCTTCAAACGGCCGGCGGGGGGTGTTCAGCCAGACGTCCGACCCCTGCAGTAGATGGCGAGCCAGGTGCATGTCGTAATCCTCCAGGAAAACAAAGCGCTCACGCACGGCGGGGCGGTTGGCAAACTGGAACAGCTGCTTGATCAAATCCTTGCCTTCATTGTCCCGCGGGTGGGCCTTGCCGGCGAATATGAACTGGACCGGGCCGCTGGCATTATTGATGATAGCCTCCAGGCGCTGCGGGTCTTGAATGAGAAGGAAGGCACGCTTGTAAGTAGCGAATCGTCGGGCGAAAGAGATGGTCAGGATGTCCGGATCGAGCGCTTTTTCTACCGCTTCGAGAATCTTGCGGGGAGCGTTGCGGCGCTGATACTGCCTAACCAGCTGTTCCCGGCAGGTGCGCACGAGACGCGAACGGTTCAGCTCATGGGCCCGCCACAGCTCTTCGCTGTATATTTCGTCGATACGCTTGATGTTGTCCGGGCGCTGCGACCCCAGAAACCAATCCGACCCGAGATAGCGGTCGAAGAGGTTTCCGAATTCATGGGATACGAACGTGGCGATGTGCACGCCATTGGTAATGTGTGTAATCGGAATTTCCTCCACCGGCCGTCCCGGCCAGAGGTGCGCCCACATGCGCCGGGCAACGCTGCCGTGCAGCTGGCTGACGCCATTGCAATTGGCGGCCAGTTGTACGCCCAGGATAAACATCGAAAGCGGTCCGTTTTCAGGAGTTCCCCGCGCCTGGCCCCACGACAGCAGGTTTTGATCGGTAGTGCCTAGCCGATCGGCCAGGGGTTTCAGATAGGGTTTGACCATGTCCGCGGGGAATTCGTCGTGACCGGCGGCGACCGGCGTGTGCGTCGTGAAGACGGTGGTGCGCGGAATGATTTGCAGGGCAACATTCAAGCCGATTTTTTTCTCTTCAACGATCTGGGCCAGTCGTTCCAAGCCCGCAAATGCACAATGCCCCTCGTTCATGTGAACGACTTTGGGCTTGATCCCCATCGCCTGCAAGGCGCGCATACCACCGATGCCCAGCAGCACCTCCTGGGCCAACCGGACCTTGGATTCAGCCGCATAAAGTCGTGCCGTGACTTCACGGTGCTCCGGTGGATTTTCCAGAATGTTGGTATCGAGCAAGAAAAGGGGCACGCGGCCGATGAGGATCCGCCAGACAATGGCGTGGATGGGACCGTCCGCGCCACGGATGTTTACCCGGACTTCATTTCCGGCTTCATCCCGCATGCGTTGGATCGGTAGACTGTAGAAATCGGTTTCCGGATAGGTTTCCTGTTGCCACCCCTCATGGTTGAGGAATTGGCGAAAATACCCCTGACGGTGCATGAGCCCGACCCCCACCAGCGGCAGACCGGTGTTGGAAGCGGCCTTCAAGTGGTCCCCGGCCAGGATGCCGAGACCGCCGGCGAATAAAGGCAGGCTTTCGTGCAGACCGAATTCCATGGAAAAATAAGCAATGCACTCACCCGGTGCAAACGGCATGTTGAAATTTATTTCGGGGTTGTTGACTCTTTTTTCAAACAGGCCCCGGACGCGTTCGAGGTGGCCGACATAGCTGGTGTCCCTGGAAAGCTTCTCCAGGCGGGCCTGGGGAACCCGGGTCAGAAACGGGATCGGGTTACGGCCGCACTCGGCCCACAGGCGGGGGTCGATACGCCGGAAGAGCTCAACCGCGTCCCGCGTCCAGCACCACCACATATTGTGAGACAGGGTCTCAAGAAAAGTAAGGTTTTCTGGAACGTTCGGCTGTACCTGGTAAGATTTGAAGCTTCGCATAAATTTTAGATCCGGTTCCCCATTAGAGTTTTTATGGTTGATAACGATGCTTAATGCTGCATTCTCGATCGGACTAAACCTGATCAGGATATAAGCCTATTCTAAAAAAATCAATACGTTCAGAGAGCGTAAGCTATCGCGACAATTTAAGCCACACACGTACCCATTCGCTGACGCCCCAGGCCTGGGCGTCGCAGCCGCGGGCGGTATGAGGGTAATCGCCGTCCAGGATTTCCGGGAGTTGACCCAGGCAGCCGGATTCCAGCAAGCCGATGCTGCTGGTAAGCCAGGACAGAGCGGTGTGCCTTCCGGGTTCTCCATAGGCAAGCGCCCATGCCTCGCAGTATGCCGGGAACGGCCAGGTCCAGGCCGTGCCGTTGTGATACGCCGGTTTGCGGCGGGTGTCCTCATCGCCACAGTAGGCTCCCCAGTAAGGGCGGTACGGGTCGTTGAGCGCTGAGCCGTTGTGTTGGATGGTAATCGGATAGTTAACGGGTCGGTCGGCCAGGCTGCGAATGGCCCCCGGGACCAGGAGCTCTTCGCAGGCCGCAAGGATGCGGCGCATGTGATCCGTTGTGTCGATCACTCCAAGGGTGATGGCCAGCAACTGGTTGGGCCGCAGCGCATCGTCCGGCCGGGCCGAATGCGCCGGCTGACCGGGGTCGGCATGCAGGCAGTCGGACAGGCACCCCGCCTCCGGCTGCCAGAAAAACCGCAGGAGTGATTCCCGCACTTGTTGGGCCAGCGCTTGCCACCGGGAGCGTTCCTTTTTTTCGATCCTGGACAGGAAGGCCAAGGCCGTATGCCAGAACACCTGGATTTCGACCGGATAGCCTTGCCGTGGGCTGCCGGCGGGAAAGTTGGTATCCATCCAGGTAAAGTGTGATGGGCTGAAGACCAGCCCGGACTCGGGGTCCATTCGTACACCGTTCGGCGTTCCGGCGATATAGGAGCGGACGATCGAGCCGAGCACCTGTTTAACCCGGCGTCCGCCGCAGTCGCTTTTTAGGAATCCGTCATTGCCCTCGGCCGCAGCGAGGGCGGCGCAGGCCACGGCGAACCACAGCGGCGCATCCGAGGTGTCGCGGTTTCCGGCGTCGGTGCCTCGAATCATGTTGGGTAGGGTGCCGCGGCTTTCGTACTGTCCGAAGAGCTTCAACACGGCCCGTGCCGCTTCGAACCGCCCGGCTGCGATGAGGCCGCGCACGAAGATCAGTGAGTCTCGGCCCCAGTCGAGAAACCAGGGGTAGCCGGCAATGACGGTCCTCAGGTCTCCGCGGGCGACCACGTAATCGTCCAGCGTGGTGAGCATCAGCTCGATCGGTTTGCTCACGGGCGGCGTGTGGTTTTCCGCCGGTGCGCTCCCGGATGGCGCATCCATCGTCTGCGGTGAGGCGGTCGCCGCTGCCCGGCCGCTCAGGCTGACGGTTTCACCGCCGTGCAGGTTGATTTCAAAATATCCCGGACTGAACAGGTCGCCGTGCGGGTCCTGGCCGCGTTCGGCGTCCTGAAGGTGATGAATCATGTAGCACCACTCCGCTTCCGGCGCGAAACGGCCGGCGCTGGTTGTTACGCTCAAGCTATGTTGCGCATCGGGGCAAAAGACAAATCCGTTGGGCGCTGGTCGGACCGCTGCGCGAAACTGATGTTCGGGTCCGCTAAACGCCTTGGTGGTGTCATGGAAGCTACGGTTTTCAATATCGGGTCGCAGGATCAGGCGCACCGGCGTGGCGTCTGCCAGCCGGGCGGGGTCGTCACCGGCGCGGTGACGGGTGAAGACCATGCGCAGCGAATTATGTCCGGGAACCATTTGCATCTCCGCCGTCAGCTGCACGTGCTGCCCCTGGCCGCTGGGGATTTTGTAGCGCCAACTGCCGGACTTGGCTTCTCGTAGGGTGAAGGCCTGCAGGCAGTCTAGATTGATGTCCTGGGAAAAGCCCTGATATACCAGCCAGGCTCGGCAGCGCGTGAACATGACCCAGCGGTCCTCCGGGAAATCCGGATTGAAGTTGGCCGCCAGCAGGGCATCGTAACGGCTGGCCAGCGTACCCCAGGCGACCGGAGTGCGCAGCATGGCTCCGCGGCCGTTTGTAGACAAAAAGTGCATTGGTTCCTTCAGGAATTCGGATCGGCCGAAAACCCGCCGCACGTAGGCATCCTCGGCGCGCGGTAGCTGGAGCAGGGCTGCCAGTGCGTGTTGGGTACCGGTTGGCGTGTGCATAGCCAGTTTCAGCGACAGCGGGCGAAGATGCTTCGGTGATCGTCGAGGAAGAAACAGACAAAACCGGGTGCCGTCCGCGCTGGGCAGGCTGTTTTCAACCGCTAAGGTACGGTCATTTTCCACCAGACACGCCCGGAATCCGTGCTCGGAGGTGACCATTAAAAAATGGCCGGGCGGAATCATGACCGCCCTCCGCAAGTCGTGTGGCCACCGCCACCGGACGACTCTGCTTTCCTGGCCGAACGGGTTGAGTTCGGCGCAAAACTCAACGGCGTTTCCGCGCAGCTGCCCGGCGGCGCGTTGCACATCGATCTGTTCAAGGTCCTGCGAGCCGCGGTAAAAGGCGATAACCTGGAGCGCTTTTGCCTGGAGACGCTGCAACTCAATCCGTGGCGGCACGGCAAAGGGGTCGGAGGGCAACGCGGCCAACAGGTCCAGGTCGTGCGGATCCGGGCTCAGGCACATGACCTGGCCGGGTTCCAGGGGGCAGGCGCAAAGACCGTTACGCTCGATCACCTCCACCGTTTTCCCGGTGAGCAAGTCGGTGAGCCGCTCGTTCCGGAAGTCGGCCGCCTCCGGGCTCCAGGCGGCCGTTGTTGCCTGTTCAGGATCGAGGTTGACGGGAATGATCAGGCGTGTGCCCGAGGGCGGGTGATGGCGCTGGATCACGATCTGGTTGCCGGCATCCTGCTCGATAAGCCTTATTTCGGCGTGGTCATGGAAGGCAGGGTGGTATTTGAGCAGATGCGATAGACGACGGATCTCCGCCACCTGGTTGATCGCAGCGCCCCAGTTCAGCGGACGCGCTTCATGTACGCTGATCTTATCGACGGATAGCCATTCGACACCGTTGGCAAACCCGAAAGCACCCGAATGCGAGGCGAGCGCGCACAATGCCGTGCGCATCCGGGCGTAGACCGCAGATTTGGAAGCCAGCCGGAGGTTGTCGTGGGTCTCGGCGAAATGCACCGTGATGCCGTCGCTCCCGGCTATGTCGATCGCCTCCGGCAGGTAGTGCTCGATCTGGCCGCGGTCGTAGTTTTGAAACAGTTCAGAATAGGCCCAGTTCAGATTGGCGGTGTCGAGCAATTGGCGGGTGACCGAAATTTTGCCGCCCAGTCCTTCTAGCAGAAAGGTCGTGTCCGGATACTGCTCCCGCACCCGGGCGACGATATATTTCCAGGCTGCATGCGGAACCATGTAGCCCGCGTCGCAGCGAAAGCCGTCTACCCCGCGGCGACACCAGGTGAGGAATACCTCGGCCATGAACTGCCAAAGTTCCTCATGGCGATAGTCGAGCTTGGTGAGATCCTCCCACTGCACCCCCCAGGCGCCTGGGACTTCGATGCGTCCTTCGGGTGTGCGGACGAGCCATTCCGGGTGGTTTACGTGCAGGTTGGCGGCCCAGCCGGTGTGATTGATGGCGATGTCCAGAAAAATCCGGGCGTTGCGGCGGTGCAGGGCGTCCACCAGTTCGATGAACTGTTCCATCGGGGTTGCCTTGGGGTCGAAAACGGCGAGAGCTGGGTCGACTCCGCGGAAACTGAGGGCAGCATAAGGGCTGCCGAAGCGTCCCATTCGACCATAAGTGGTGGGAGTGGGGTGGATCGGCAGCAGCATGAGAATGCGGCAACCGAGCTGGCCGACGATGAAGTCCAGCTCGGCGATAAGGTCACGAAACGTCCCCGAAGGCGGGATCACAGTATAGCGGGCGGCATCGAGAACTTGCAGGCACATTTCGCCGGGTGGCTCCAGGGGCGAAACGCCGGCCTTGTTTGGTCCGAATTGACGCACAAAAGCGTTGTAGATGATGTTCGCGCAGCAGGACTCCGCCGGCTCGACGTTTAACACCGTATTGGCGCCGGGGGGCCAGAGGGGGGAGGATTCACTCTGTCTCAGGAAGAAGCACTTGGCTTCAAAATGGCCGACTTCGCACAGCGCCAGTCGAGCCTCAAAGCGGTCTTCGGCAACCTGGCGCATGGGCATATCGAACCAGTCGCGGCCCAGCGGGGTTTCATGAAAATGGACGCTGCGGATGATCTCCGTGCGGGTGGTGTCGGCATGGCCGATATTGGTGCGGATCCATGCCGAACCGTTCAATCCGCCCCGCACGCTCAGCGTGAAAAGGATGCTGTCCCCGCAGAAGTAGACTCCCTTGCTGCCGGGTGCCGGCTCCTGGATGAGCGCATCGGAATGCTGCATCATGATCTCCGATCGGTTGAACTGAGGGTCCACAAACCAACAAGATCAAATGTAGACCTGTCTTGAAGAGCAGATAATTGTTCAGTCTAGATTAGATTAGCTTAAAAATCTAATGGAAAAAAGCGCTAACAGGGGGATTTTCTCTTGCAAAATAAAAAAAGGACGCTAAGCTGAAAACAAGGATTTACGGTTGAAAACTGCGCCCAGTGGCACCTGGAGAGGCGCTCCACGCTGGAGAGCAGGAGGACTCGATTGGTTCGAAAATTCTGTTTGGCTTTGGGAGTATGGTGGCTCTTTTGGTCGGGCGGGGCCGCGGCGGTTCAGGCTCAGGCCCCGCCCAAGGGCGGGGCGAATTCCGGCACTGCCAAGCTGGCCCTGGTGCAGGCGCTGGTTTGCGAGGACGTAAAGGAGGGGATTCCATCCAATCCGGCCATTGCATTTTCCATCTCCGTCGGTAAGATTTATTGCTACACGTTGTTCGACCATATCACGGAGGACACCGTCGTTTATCACCACTGGTTTTTTCGAGACAAGCCCAGCGCCCGGATCCGGCTTGCCGTCAAGCATCCGCGCTGGAGCACGTTCAGCAGCATTCAGTTGCGGGAGGCCGATAAGGGCCCCTGGCGTGTGGAAATCATCGACGCCGGAGGCCGCCTTTTAAAAAATTTGCGCTTCAGCGTGACGGATTAGGCTTCGATGGAAAAAGTGCTCCAATTCTTATCGGGCTTCCGCTGGCAGGATGTCGTCGACATCGGGTTGAACAGCTACATCTTGTTTCGCTTTTATGTTCTCTTCCGCGGTACGTACGTGTTCCGAGTTCTCATCGGCCTGACCATGCTGTGGTTTTTCCAGCAGATGGCCTCCTTCATGGGTCTGATCGTCACCAGCTGGGTGGTACAGGGCATCGTCGCCGTGGCGGCCCTGATCATCGTTGTGGTCTTCCGAAATGAAATCCGCAGCGTGCTCCAGGCGCGAAACTTCAGAACCATTTTCTGGGGTTTTACCTCGAAGACCCGCATCGCGCCCATTGACATCATTGCTGAAAGCGCTTTTGAGCTGGCCCGTCGTCGGCACGGTGCCTTGATCGTCATCCCCGGGGAGGAAGACATTCAGGAGATGATCCAGAGCGGCGTCGCCTGGAACGGGGATATCTCCCGAGAGATGATCTTGAGCGTTTTCTACCCGGACAACCCCGTCCACGATGGGGCGGCTGTCATTGAAAGCGATCGGGTCGCCCGGGTGGGAGTCATTCTGCCCCTGTCGCGGCGGGAGGACCTCCCGTCTTACCTGGGCACCCGGCATCGGGCCGCCCTCGGTCTTGCGGAAGCCACCGACTCCCTGGTAATCGTCGTTTCCGAGCAAAGGGGCGAGGTGAGCGTTGCTAAGGGGGTGCGGCTTCAGGCAATCGGCAGCCCGCGCCAATTGGCCGAGAAACTGGAGGAGCATTTCGGGGTTGCCGACGAGCAGAGCCTGCCCGCCAAAAGAGAACGCGTGGAGGTCACCACTGCGGCTCTGGTGTCATTGCTGTTCATCACCGGATTTTGGTTCAGCATCTCCCGCGGCCTGGAAACCCTGGTCACGTTCGATGTTCCGATCGAGTACCAGAACCGCAACCCCAACATGGAAATCGTGCATGCCTCGGTAAACGCTGTCCGCCTGAACTTGAGCGGGTCAGGCACGCTGGTCAAGTCTACGCGCCCGGACCAGGTCCGGGTGAAACTGGATCTGAGCACGGCCGCTGTCGGCCAGAACGACTTTGCGATTACCGCCGGCAACATCAGTCTTCCGCCCGGTCTGGCGCTTAAAAACGTCAACCCACAAAACATCATTGTGGATCTGGATATCACTGTGCGGAAGGATTTGCCGGTACAGGTCGACTGGGCTGGACGGCTTTCGGAGAACCTGATTCTGGCCGAAGCCACGGTGGACCCGTCGCGGGTGGAGATTGCCGGCGGCAAGCGCGTCCTCGAAAACCTGCAGACCATCTATACCGAGAAAGTCCCGCTGGACCGGCTCAGGGAAGGTGCCGGCGTGATTGAGGTGCCGCTCGCCATCCAGCCCGCTTCCCTTAAAGCCGCCTCGGGGTCGAATGAAAAGGTTGCCGTCAAGTATCTCACTCGCAAACGCGAGTAGGACGGCGAAATGATGCCACCCCTCAGTATCCGAAGAAGGGGGTTATAGAACCAGGTCGCGCTCGATCACTGTGCCGGCCTTGACGACGGCCGGACGGCTGCCGCTGTTGCTGATGGTGACCGTGCCGCGGATCACGACGTCTTGTTCGAAACGCACGTCGCCGTTGATGGTGAGGGCATCGCAGTCCGCCAGCGAGGGCGTGCCCGCCTGGAAGCGCTCCTCCAGCAGGTCGAATTTTCCGTAGTATTTCGAATCGAGCTTGATTTTGATGGCTTCGTTTCTGCCGGCGGCCTGGCGCGCGGGGTTGAGCGTTAGTCCCTCGCGCTCGGAATAGATGAAGCAGTCCGAGCGTACGGCCAGCAGGTCGTTGCAGGTTTTGACCGGAAGGAAGCGCGCACGCGGCACGTTGACCGCGGCCGCCCCCTCGAAGAGCGAGATCCCTGACCCCATGGCGGTTTCGATCTGGTAGACAGGGGGGCTTTCCTCGTCGCGTGGGTCGAGCGTCTTGGGGTTCACGATCATCGGCAGATCGATGATGCGTGCTTTATCGATGAGGTCCCTCAGGAACTCCAGGTTGACCCAGATGTTATTGGTGTTGAAGAAGCGATAGCGCTGGATGTCCTGGAAGGCGGCGATTTCCTCCCGGGGGCACTGGGCCGCTTCGCGCAGGATGAGGCGGCCGTTGCGATGGCGGGCGAGATGCCCGCCTTTGATGTCGGATGGGGTTTTTTCAGCGACCTCCATCATGAAAGGCAGCCGCTTTTCAGCGAAATAGCCGAGCAGGGATTCATCAATGCCGGCGCCTAAATTGTCCGAATTGCAAATAAAGCCATAGCGGACCCCTTCCTCCAAAAGCTTTTGAAGCATCCCGGAAGCATAGAGCGCGGCGTATACATCTCCGTGGCCGGGGGGGTTCCACTCCAGCTCGCGATTATGGGGCCAGCTGGCCGGCGCCAGCTCCCCCTGCAGGATCTTGGGAAATTTATGTTGCAGAAAGCAGAGCGGCGGTCGGGCCGGCTTGAGCTTCGTAATTTCCGAAAGCGTCGACGTGTGGGTGTTGAAGCTGTTCATCAGCGCGATGCGCACGGAAGCCAGCTCGGCCTGGCGCAGGATGATCTGCAGAAACGAAAGCCCCGGTTTCACTTTCAGCAGCGATTTGGGGCCGACCAGCCCCATGGATGTGCCCAGACCGCCGTTCAGCACGATGCGAACCGCCTGGTTCAGCGCCCGGCGCCCGCCGTCCGCGTACCCGGCCAGCTCGGAGGCCCTGGGGATTTCTCTGAGCTGGATCGGAAGGATGTCCGCATCGTGAATCAATCCGCTCTCGCCGCCCACCAGCCGGCGGTAGTAATGTGCGAACGTGTCGATGACCAGCGGCTTCAAGCCCGCCTGGGCCATCTTGGCGGCGAACTCCGCTAGGTGGGGAATCATCCGCGGCTGCGCCATCGGCTGCCTCATCCTGAAGGTTCCTCCGTATCAGGCGATTGGGACGACCCAGCCCTTGGGATCTTCGGCGCGGCCGTACTGGATGTCGGTGATGGCCGTGTAAAACCGCTGGGCCAAGGGTCCGACCCTGCCGTCGCCGACGGTTACCAGCCGGTCTGCATATTTGATCTGGCCGACGGGCGAGATCACCGCGGCGGTGCCCGATCCGAATACCTCCTGAAGCTTTCCGGTTTCCAGTGCCGTCAGCACCTCATCGATGCTGATGCGCCGTTCGGATACCCTCAGCCCCCATATGCGTCCGAGCTGCAGGACCGTGTCCCGGGTGATGCCGGGCAGGATGCTGCCCTGAAGGGCCGGGGTAATGACCTCTCCGTCGATGACGAAGAAAATGTTCATGGCGCCTACTTCTTCGATGTACTTGCGGTCCACGCCGTCCAGCCACAGCACCTGGGTGAAGCCGGCATCGTGGGCTTT